>CAYYQJ010000067.1:0-9960 GCA_964473775.1 uncultured Bacteroidales bacterium
AATGGGTATTTGGTTTCCCGGTTGGTTTGTATTGCGAGGGGTTGTTGGTAGTAATCACTTTTGCGATTTGTTGCCAGGTTTCGTACGAGGAGGGTCGGTTGTTTTCCCACAGTTGTTGATTCCATTCGATGTTGAAGGCTTCCTGTTGCCTGAATGAATGAATGAAATCTGCCGGAGATGTCTGGTGAAAATCGGGGAGTTCTTTACTCTCTTCATATATTTCAAGCAATTGTTCGTCGGTCATTACGGGCGGGATTTGCAATTGAAAATCTTTGTGAAACCACTCGTCAAGTACCAATATTTTTTCCAGGTCGGATGGAATGGATTTGTACAATTCATCGTCGGTGGCGCGGAAGATTTCTCTGTTTTGGGAAACCAACAGTCGGCAGGCTTCTTCGGCACGGATTTCGTTGGGTTCTGTTTCCTGCAATGCTATATTGGCTTTGGTATAATCTTGTTTGTTGTGGCTTAATAACAATTGTTGGCCTCTCACCAACCAAAATTTCGCCTGAGGTTTCAGGCATTCGCCCTCTATGGTTTGGTTGAAGTTGTCGGCATCAATCGGGTAGATGCTATAATAATTTGTGGGTTCATCATTATAGTTTTCAAGATTTGTTAAGCAGTTTCCGTAATAATAAATGTCGAGAGCTATGGCTCCTGCACGTGGATTGTATCCCAATCTTTCGATGGCAATGGCCCAAGTATCATTATTGCCACGAAAAACATTTAATCTTGTATCAATGAGGTATGAATAAACGTAGCCAAGTTCAACAAACAAATAATTGTCGTGATTGGAATTGTCGAGTGTATTTAATATTTCTTCTTCTGTCATTTTTTTTATGGAGGTTTCTATTCCTGACATGCAGTTTTTTCAATTGTGTAATTTGTTTTTCGCAGCAGGTTTTCTAATCCATAAAATGATTAAAAGCGTAATTACAATGATAAAATCGAGGGTGGTAGTGCTACTTTTCAATATTGAAAAAACATTGGTAATCTGTGCCATTAAATTTGTTTGGTTAGGATAGCTGTTCAGGAGGGTAATTATTCCGATGTTTTCGCCATAATCAAAAAACCCGGAAATAAGCGGAAGATAACATATATAGAATATAGAACCCTCTAATTTTCCCAGCCTTTTTAGAATATAGGCAAATATCAGGCATAAACTAATTCCAAAAAATAAAGGAAAGACCATGTCGAATGGAATCTGATTGTATAAATAAGCATTCCTGCCTTTTTCGCCTAAGGTATTTAGCAGGGTGTTAACATAGGCCGCATCGTAGCCGGTGGGCATCATATCTAATATTTTCATCCCATTAGAAAAACCTGTTACTTTCGGAATAGTAATCGTTAGCATGATTGTATAAAATATACCTGCAAGCAAAAAAAGTGGGATAATTATTTTTCCTTTCAGGTTTTTGGAAATCAAGTTTCGCATTTTATTTTTATTTTTTTATTTTAGGATGGGGGGGGTGGATAACGTTTTGCAGATTGGCGATGGGCGGGCTTTTCAGCACAAAAGTTGGTTTGGAGAACCGAACTTTCTGTAACCACTAAACCGTCAAGCGGAGACGAAACCCCGCTTATTGCCAATGTGATGTTATGCGGTCGTTGATCTTTTCCTGTCTGCATTTTCATTGTCAAATTTACTTTGTCAAATTGAGTTTAAGACAGCTAAAATGTCGTCTCCAAATTTTGCAATTTTATGTTCACCAAATCCTTTTATTTTTATTAATTCATCTAGTGTCTGCGGTTTTACCTTCGCAACTGTCATAAGTTCTGTGTTATGGCAAACCATAAAACTCGGGATGTTTAGTTCACTTGCTTTGTCAAGTCGCCATTGTTTTAATGTGTCAAATATTCTTTTTTCGTCTGTCGTTAATTCGGTGTCTGAAGTAACAGTGAATTTGTCTGATTGCTTTTCAGCTTTTTGGTCGTCATAGAAAACTAAAATAGACCAAAAATTTGGTTGTCCGTTAATGAGTTGAGTTGATGTCTTTTTTATTGTCACGCTGTCCAAGAATTCGTTTAAATTGTCTTGGTCAGTTTGCAAGTTGTCTTTTGTAAGGCGGATATGAAAAACTTTTACTTTCATAGGTCAAATTTATTAATTATTCTTTTCGTACGTCAGATATTTCGCAGACGACTCTTTTGTCGTCCGATACAATGCCGCTAACTCGTATATAATCATATCAAAACCAACCTAAAGCCCCCCCAAAAAAGGATGGCTTTGGGTTATTGTTTCTATTTTTTAGCAAATCTAGAAATTGTTTTTCAATTACTCATCAAAAAAAACAATTCTTCTTATCCACCATTATGGTATCATATACATCACCTCCGAAACCACCACCTGACTGGGCATGCTCATTGTGCCATCTTTTAATTCGTATTTGGCATAGTGATGCGAATAGAATTTCTTTTCTTTATCAGGACTTGTTGGGTCAATCAGGCTTAAAAATAAGCCACGTTTGGCCACTCCTATCGCTTTAAAATCGTCCAACGATTTGGGAGGTTCGAAGCCAATATATCGGTAAATACGAATATGAGAAACTTTATCGGGTTTTGCCACGCTATTTGGAGTAGCCGGGTTGGTAACTTCAAACAATTGTTGCCCTATCTGATTGGTACGCAAAGCCATTTTAGGATACAGCATTGCATTTTGCGTGCCTTCTCCTGTAGATTGAGTGGGAGATTTTTCAAGAGCCGTATGCCCCCTGATTTCCAGTATTTCCCATTCAGTAATATTGCCAAAAATGGCGATTTTTTCATAGATACGATGAGGGTCAACTGGCCCATGATCGTATAATCTGAAATTTTTTATCTCTAAATCGAAAGCATCTTTTATTGCAGGTGGACAATTTCTACCTGTTCCGATGATGTCGTAATATCCTTTTACATTGTTTTTGGTTAATGTAACCTTTGCCGCTTCTTCAGGAGCAATATTAAGATCTATATATCTCTTAGTATTAGGCGGAATTTGTCCAGGTCCTTGAAGTATAGTATCAAGATTAGTGATACCTTGCATTATCTTGTCACGATTGTAACTTAAAATTGGTTTTCCCATAATTTTTGTTTTTTTTATTGTTCTTAAATTTATTTTAATAATTATTAAATATTACATTTTGTTTTTGTTTAGTTCCTCTAAATTTATCCTCTAAATTAGGCTCGCTTAGATATCTGCCAAACAAGCTTAGTAACCCACTAAGCCAGCTTGGTTAACCTCTAAGCCAGCTTGGATATTCATTAGGCTAACTTTGCTATCTACTAAGCTAGATTTGATATTTGCTAAACCAGCTTGGCTATCAACAAAGCAAGCTTGGCTATCATCTAAGCAAGCTTGGCTACCCACTAAGTCAGCTTGGTTAACATCTATGCTAGCTTGGCTATCATCTAAGCATGCTTTGCTACTTTCTAAGCGAGCGTTCAAATTTTCTAAGCTAGCTTTTCAGCATGCTGAACGCTCAACGAAAGTTATAAATACAAGATTTATAATCACATAAAGCATATTCGAAAATTGCATAAATTAAGGAAAGAACTAAGCGGTTTGATGAAAAATCACCGTTTAGTGTTATCAATAAGAAAAGAAAGTTTGCATTTTGTATGCTGCAAACTTTTTAAAAACAATTTACCTCAGTTAATAATGGCAAAACTTAGTTTTTCTGCTTGTGCAGTATAGTTGTGTCGTAGAGTAAGATTTGATAAATTGATTTTAATACTAAAATTTCTTTATGCTAACGCTAAACTAAAACCTGATATATTCCACAAAAAATGTACTGAATTACAATCCACTACACCCTATTTTCAAAGAGAATTTGAAACGGTAAACTATGTATTTCCGATTCCGACTGAACCTCTTCATGAGATATATCATGGCAAAATTACTGAAAAAAGTAATTCCGCACTAAAAAACTGAAAAATTTTTTTTAGTGGGGTTAAACCGATCTATTTCAAATCGCAAATCGCAAAATAATGCTCAATTTTCAACGCTCAATTTTCAATTTTCAAGGGGTGGGAAACAGGCTGTTTACTGACCGGGTGACTTGGAGTCACCCGGTCAGTTTTATACAGCGGATGCCTATCCCAAATTATGTATCAAATTCACCACCATCTCGCGTTTGCGGCGGGAAACCGGAATTGTTTTTCCATCCGACATTAATATGGAGCCGCCTTCGGCTTTTATAAAGCCTTTTATATGTTTTATGTTAACCAGATGCGATTTATGTGGTCGCATAAACTGTTCGTCGCCCAGGAGTTCTTCATTTTCTTTTAAGGTTTTGGATATTAATAATGAAGTGCCGTTTGTGAGGAAAAACCTGGTATAATAATCGTCGGACTCGCATCTGATAATATCTTTATATAAAACCACATGCATTCTTTCGGCTGTATTAAGTACGATTTGTTGAGGACCATTACTGGATTTAATGTTTTTGAGGAGAACATCAATTTCGGTGCTTATATCAAATTTGCTTTTTTTTTTCTCAAATTTTTGAATGGCTCCCACCAAATCGGTAGGCACAATGGGTTTTAGCAAGTAATCCAGGGCACTACATTTAATTGCTTTAATGGCATATTGATCGAAGGCTGTGGTAAAGATTACCTCAAAATCGATTCCTTTTACATCTTCGAGCAACTGAAAACCGCTGCCATCGGGCATCTGAACATCCAGAAACACCAGTTCGGGTTTGTGTTTATGAATGGCTGCCACGCCCGTTTTATAACCATTGGCCTGATCGATAATGGTTACATTGTTACAATATCTTGTAATTAATCCTAAAAGGGCATCGCGTGAAGTTTTTTCATCATCTATTATAATGGCTCGTATCATAACATGGGTTTTTCAGTACAAAAGTATTTAAAATTAATTTTCCTTGTAAATAATAATGATCTCTACCCGTGTGCCTATGGCATTATCATCGGCATCTTTTAGATCAATTATCGTTACATTTACCTGATTTTTATCGCGTTCGTTTAATATTTCCAATCTTTTCTGAGTGATTAACATGCCTCGGGATTTATGTTTTAAATCAGAACGGGCTTTAATTTGTCCGGCTTTTTCCCGGCCGATACCATCGTCTTCAACAATACATAAAAGAAATTTTTCGTCCAGTAGTTCTATAGAAATCTTTATAAAACCATCCGTTTCTTTATTCAGGATTCCATGAATGATGGCATTTTCTATGTAAGGCTGAATGATCATGGGCGGAATTTCAACAAATTCGATATCAATGGCAGGGTCGATAGAAAATACGTAAGAAAATTTATTATCGAAACGAAGCTGTTCGATATCAAGATAAATGCTCATGGCTTTTATCTCTTCGGTGATGGGCACAAAACTTTGCTGAGAATGAGATAGAATGAAACGCATCAATTGCGAAAACTTTGCGAGATAATGTATGGCTTTGTCGGTGTCGTTTACTATCACAAAACTTTGGATTGAATTGAGCGAATTAAAGATAAAATGCGGATTCATCTGCAATCGTAAAGCCGTTTGCTCGAGGCTGAACATTTGTTTTTCGATGGCTAAAATTTGTTTTTCGCCTTCGTGTTTGATACGGATGGTTCGTAATCGGCTGTTCACAATAAACCAAACTATGAAAAAGATTCCCAGAAAAACTATGATACGAAACCACCAGGTTTGCCACCAGGGTGGGGAAATGATTATGGTTAACGAAACCCCTTTATCGTTCCAAATGCCATCACAATTAGAACCTTTCACATTAAATATATAGGTGCCCGGCGAAACTTTGGTATAACCGGCAAAGTGTTTATAAGCATCAGAAAAGTTCCAATGATTGTCGAAATTCTGTAAAAAATAAGCGTATTTGTTTTTCGAAGGATTTGAAAAATCTAAGGAGGCAAATTCTAAAGAAAAGAAATTATCTTCGTAAGAAAGAAAAATGGTATCGCCGTCATTCAATTCCAAAGGCAGTGCCTTGTCGAAGATTTTAATAGATGTGATTGCAATTTTGGGGATATAATTATTGGTGGCAATTTTTTCAGGAACAAAAGCATTAAACCCATTCATACCCCCAATAAAAAGTTCGTTGGTAACAGGATTCTTATAAAAAGCGTGTAGATTAAATTCATTGCTTTGGATTCCATCCTTTACATCATAATTAATAAAGGTTTGGGTTTTTTTATTGAAACGCGACAATCCATAGTTTGTGGTTATCCATAGATTATCGTTTTTATCTTCCGAGATATTATAAACTACATTGTTAGAGAGTCCGTTTTCTTCGAGATAATATTTTATTTCGCCTGTGGTTCTATTGAAACGGTTCAATCCACCGCCACAGGTAGCAATCCAAAAAATGCCTTCATGGTCTTCGAACACTGAGAATATTTTATCGGAACTTAAAGAATTGTAGTTGTTATCGTCTTTTCTGAAGTAGGTAAATCTTTCGGTTATCGGATTAAAGCAATTTAATCCGCCCAAAGTAGAAATCCAGAGGTAGCCTTTTGCATCTTCATAAATATCGTAAACCACATTGTTTGAAATGGAATTGGAATCTGTGGGACTGTGGAGGTATCGTTTAAATTTGTTTGTTTCGGGCAAATATTTGTTCAACCCATTATCCGTACCCACCCATATATTATGATTTCGGTCTTCCAAAAAATAATTTATTCTGTTGTAACTGATGCTTTGAATATCCGCGGGGTTATTTCTAAATCGGGTGTAGGTGCCTGATTGGGGTTTATAAATACAAAGTCCGGCATTGTAAGTTCCTATCCAAAGATTGTTTTTACTGTCCTGGAAAACAGCTCTGGTAAGATTGCTTGGAATGGAGTTTGTATTTCCCGGAATATTTTCCATAAAAGAAAAGGTATGGGAGGTAGTATCATAAATATTAATTCCCTTGTCGGTTGCAATTAATAGTTTTCCATTGTTGTCCTGAAAAATAGACCAAACATTGTTGTGGTTGAGGCTTTGGGAGTTGTTGGTATAGTGATAAAAATGCTTGAATCGGTTGGAGTATTTATCAATTTTGTTCACTCCTTTCCAGGCAGTAGCCACCCAAATCATGCCCGATTTGTCCTGATAAATGGCATTGATATAATCGTTGCTCAAACTTCTTTCGTTATAAATATCATTTACATAGCGGTTGAAGTTTTTTGTTTTACGATCGAATTGATTCAAACCTCCACCATAGGTTCCTACCCAGATGTTTTTATTAAAATCCTGCATAACGGCAGTGCAGTGGTTGTTGCTTAATGAATTATTGTCAGCAGGATTGTTTTGATAATGAGTGATTTTTTTTGTTTTCAGATTGAATACATCCAATCCATCGTCTGTACCAATCCAGAGGTTGCCTTCATTATCATAAAGTAATTTCCAAATCAAATCGTTGCTTATAGAATTGGTGTTGGAAGCATTGTGATACCAATGGGTGAAAACTCTTTCTTTGCGATTATAAAAATTTAATCCTTCGCTGGTTCCAAACCAAATGTTGGCATCCTTATCCAAAAGAATGCTGTTGATGGTATTGTTGCTCGGACTGTTGGCATTGTTGGGATTTAACCTGAAGTGATAAAAAATGCCTGTCGATTTATCCAATTTATTCAACCCATTGTTGGTACCAAGCCATAAGGTGTTTTCGTCTTCCTCCACTATGGTATAAATGGTATCGCTGCTGATACTAAAGGGATCGTGAATGTTGTGCTTGTATTGAGTAAATTTCTGGTTTTCGCGGTCGAAACTGTTCAGACCTGTTTCTGTGCCAATCCATAAGATGCCTTTTTTATCTTCGAACAAAGCATAAATGGTTTGGTTGCTCAGCTCGTCGCTATTGCCTGTGATAGACGATTTGTAGGTAATAAAATTGTAGCCGTCGAAACGGTTGAGTCCGTCCCAGGTGCCAATCCACATATAGCCTTTGGCATCCTGCAAAACACAATAGGCCGAATTTTGGGATAAGCCTTTTTCGATTTTAAAATTCTCAGAGGTAATTCTGTCGAACTTTATGTCGTTGTTGTTTTGAGGGAAGGCCTGAAACGAAGCATACACCATGCATAAAAGAAAACCAATCAGATTTTTTAGCCATTGAAATTGATTTGCTTTTAAAAATGGTGACATGCTGTTTATTTTGTGTTTCTTTTGGTCCCGCCTTTTCTTTGTTTTGGAGTAAACCAACGTTTAATAAAACATTCTTTTCTGTGTTCTTTTGCGTTTTGCGATTTACGTGCGGTTTCTCTCATCATTTTTTGAGCGCCCGGACCCTGCATTTCGTAATGACGTCGCAAAGCATCTTTATATGCTTGCTTGGCTTCGTTGTCTTTTCTATGCTTATCCTTTTTAAATTGTTTGCGTCTTTGCGTTTCCTGACGCTTGCTTTGCTGGAATTTGCTGCAACTTTGGAATGACAAACCTAAGGTCAAAACAAATATTATCAAAATTAATTTTTTCAAAAATCTCATTTCTAAGTGGAGTTTCATTATTTTTGTAAATAAATTCGGTGGTTAAAAGTAAAAATTTTTAGGTATTCGATTTACATAAAAATAAATTAATTTATAAGTAAGCATTGTTAATAACGTTATTGTCGTAAAAATAGTATCAATGAAAAATTTTAGTTTCAAAAACTTTCTGTGTGGTTTTTTTGTTATAATGCTTGTATTTACAGCATGTAAGAAGCAAAACAAGAACCCTATCCCTGATGCTTATGTGAGCTTTTACATGAACATATCATCCACCATTTATTTAAATCTGGCATCGGTGGGTGGATGGGAAAATATTACCGGTGGCTACAAAGGAGTGGTGGTTTACCGCAAATCGTCCGACGAATTTAATGCTTTTGAGCGTGCCTGCCCCTTCGATTGGGATACAGATTCGGGATATGTCAGCGTGCAATCATCAGGATTAATTCTGAAATGTCATAATTGCGGTTCCGAATTTTTGATTCTTGATGGCTCCATTGTGAAAGGCCCTTCCACCCTATCTTTAAAACAATATAACACCGAATTCGATGGACAAATGCTGCATGTTTATAACTAGGTAGCTGGGATATGGTAGCTGGTATATGGTATCTGGTATTTGGTATTTACATTCTGAGTGTATAAAAAATGTCTTCTCTTACTTTAAAAATAAATAAATCTTTATGAAAAAATTATTCACCACACTATTAATAAGCCTTTCGGTTTTAAGTGGTATTGCACAACATCAACCTGATAAAAACTTTATTACCAACATCTCGAAACAAGAGGCTAAAAGCAATGAAAAGCTCTTACACTGGAATGGTTCGAAAATTGGCGAAAACTACGATTTGTATTATCACCGTATGAATTGGGTGGTTAATCCTGCCATTGATTCCATACGTGGTTCGGTTACTTCGTATTTTAAGGCAATTACTACCATGAGTAGCATTCAGTTTGAGTTGAATTCGCCTATGGTGGTGCAATCGGTTAAATATCATGGCAGCAATCTATCCACTTATACACATGCTTCCAACGTTATTACGATTAATTTTCCTTCATCAATTCCAATAAACCAGAAAGACTCCATCACTATATTTTATAAGGGGGCACCTCCTCAGGGTTCAGGGTTTGGGTCTTTTATTCAGGATTCGCACAATGGAACACCCATTATCTGGACACTTTCGGAGCCTTTTGGTGCGCCCGATTGGTGGCCATGTAAAAATTCTCTGAAAGATAAAATCGACTCGGTAGATGTTTTTGTTACTACTCCCAGCATAAACCGTGTGGGTAGCAACGGAGTTCTTTTATCAGAAACTGTAGCCGGAGCCAACAAAATCTATCATTGGAAAACCAGATATCCCATTGCCACTTATCTGATAGCAATAGCTGTTACCAATTATTCGGTTTATACCGATTTTGCCAGCCTTCATAGCGGCAATCTGCCGATTCTGAATTATGTGTTTCCTGAATCGCTTACCACCGCACAGGCAAGCACCCCTGACCTGATTCCGGTGATGCAACTTTATGATAGTTTGTTTTACGATTATCCTTATA
>CAYYQJ010000068.1:0-9886 GCA_964473775.1 uncultured Bacteroidales bacterium
ATGCCATATCTGCCAAATGTCAGAGTAGGCAAACTGGTGTAGGATGCCATATCTGCCAAATGTCAGAGTAGGCAAACTAGTGTAGGATACCATATCTGCCAAATGACAAGGTAGGCAAAGCTGTGGGAGTTGCCATATTGCATAAATGTGATAATTGTATAAGCTTTATAAAGAATGTGTTGTAAATTTCTGTAATCGGGGCGCGACTTTAAGTCGCACTCCGATTTGCCGGGTATTTGTCTTCCGTATCCCTATTTCTTCCCATTTTTTACCGTATCCCCAACCTGCGCCGTAGTATCATTCAACAATTTTTCTGCATTGTTGATGGCATCATTGCGCTGAATTTCCATGAGGGAATCGTCTTTGCGTTTTTGTTTTTCTTCGGCTTCTTTATTGGGTCCGCAGGAGGTAAATGAGGCGAGGGCAGCTATGGCTATGATTATTTTAATTGTTTTCATACTATTTTAATGTTTTTGCAAAACTATACATTTTAATCTTTCTGTTGTAAAAATGGCAGGGCTTCCGGTATAAATTTTTCCTGAGAATCAAACAATCCATGATTATGGTCGCCACTTATTTCAACAAATTTCTTTTTGCCTGTACATTTCTCGTAAAGTTGTTTTCCCTGAGCATAAGGCACTGTTTGGTCTTCGGGGCTGTGGGTAAACAATATGGGGCAATGAACATTGGAAAGTTTGGCGTAAGAGGCAAAATCATATTTCAGCAGCAGGCTGTTGGGTATAAACCAGAAGGTTTTTTTAGCCATATCGTCCAAACAATAAAACGTGGCTTCCATCACCAGTGCATGGCATTTTTTGTTTTGTGCAAGATTAACAGCCACAGCCCCACCCAGCGACCAACCCCAAATAATAATTTTGTTTTCGGGAATGCCCAGGGTTTTCTGAAGATACTCATAAGAGGCACGGGCATCTTCATAAATATCGGCCTCTTTATTTATTTTACCTGTGCTGATTCCATAGCCCCGATAATCGATGGCCAGTGCATTGAATCCCATTTGACGAAACAATCGCATGCGTTTTTCGCCACGCGAAACATCTCCGGCATTGCCATGAAAAAACAAGACAGTGTAGGCATTGGTATCAACAGTCATCCACCAGGCATGAAGTTTTTCGCCATCGGCAGTTTTAATCCAATGTTCTTTTATTCCTAAATCATCGGGAGGTGGCTGCGAGCCTTTTTGAGGATAAAATATAAACTGTTGCTGAAAAATATAAACAAACAAACACACCAATAAATAAAGCAGCAGAATGATGGCGAAGATGATGATAAGCTTTTTCATGATTGTATTTATGGGTTTCAAAAAAAAAGCCCGCAACCAATTTATGTTGCGGGCTTTTCAGAAAATCGTTTTAAACGTACACTATGGTATAAGTTGTCCCGTTAACTGTAACATAAATGGTCCAGTCGCAGGTTCCTTGTCCATAATCAACAGTGATGGTAGGATATCCGGGATTTACTAAATCAAATTTTCCGGAAGCCACTATCCAGCTAAAAACACTGGTGCAGAATTTACATAAAAGCGGCGAGGTGATGGTCACGGTAAAAGGTGCTCCACTGATATCTGTTCCATTGGCAACCCCGGTAACATTATATTCATCATCAAAAGGATTCAAATAAGTATTATAACCGTTAATCCATTCATTCTGACGTTGAGATGTCCAGTTAATGGTTCCTTCTGAATAGGTTATGCTTGCATTTTGAACGTCAACCGAAAAATAAGGATGACCTGCCTGATTGTGTCCAAGATTGGTAATCACTTCAGTGCCCTGAATCTGATGATCCACATTATTGATGGTTTCGTAAAAATTCTGGAAAGTAGAGGAAACTACAGAGGCGGAATCAACATAAAGTCCTGTAATTGCACAAACAATTTGTCCTCTTCGGGTGACGCCGTCATCGCCAAGACAACCGGTACCAAAATCGATGGTTAATGTTTTTGGCCACGAACCAGTGATGGTCAGCGTAGGACAACCGGCAATGATGGTATCAGTACTCTTGCTTCCCACCTGACGGGATGCTTTTGATATCTGATTGTAAGAACGGCTGAAAGTGGCTTCAGCGGTTGCATTATCCTGTGCCGAACGATAACTATAGGTTTTTGTAGTTTCTTTCTTTTTACAGGAGGGGAAGAATACGCCTGCAATACTTACTATGCTCAGGCAAAGCACAATTAATTTTATTGTTTTCATTTTTTTGGTTATTAAAGAACAAAAATAGGAATAAATAGTACCCGTGTTGTATTTAAACGGAAATATTTTTTGTTTATTGCTTTTCAATCACACTTTTTGAGGGTGAAATAAAACCTGAAATTAACTGAAACAATAAGCTGCCTGGCTCTTTGATAATGATATTCCCCTGCCATCATATCACCTTGACAAACTTGAAGACCTTGATGAACTTTCAACTAAAATACGCTATCCCCTTCATAAATTTCATTGCATTTCAGAATATCTACAAAATTAGTTACTACCTTTGCATTCAAATATCTCTAAAAAAAAAATTTCCTCCTGAATTAATTCTGTTTTCACATTAAAAAATCTAATAAAATAAAATGAAGAAATTATTCGTTTTGATGGTTGTAATGCTTATGACTATCAGCAGTTACGCTCAAAAAGTAAAAGAATCGGATGTGCCCGCCAATGTAAAAGCTAAAGTAACGGCTACTTTTCCTGAAGCCAAATCTATAAAATGGAGTAAAGAAAACGGAGGCTATGAAGCCGAATTTATGCTCAATAAAGTTGAAACTTCCTGTGTAATTTCCACCAATGCCGAATTGTTGGAAACTGAAACAGAAATTGCAGTTAACGACCTGCCCATAGCTATTAAACAAGCCATTGAAAAAACTATTCCCGGTTGCAAAATAAACGAAGCTTCTAAAATTGTAAAAAAAGATGTCGTAACCTATGAAGCAGAAGTAAAAGTGGGTAAAGAAAACTATGATTTGATTTATACCGGAGAGGGCCAATTAATAAGTAAAACTAAAATTGAACCTGAAGTGAAGAGCACCGAAAACCGCCCAGAACCAGACAGAGATTAATTATAAAATGCATTTTTACAAAAAAACATGAAAATACTTTCAAAAAGGTTAGCAATCACCTTATCTCTATTACTGTTTTATCAGTTGTCGCTATTTTCTCAGACGAAGATACTTTTTGATGCTACCAAAGCCGAAACTGCAGGCAATGCCGATTGGGTGATTGATGCGGATATGCACAATTTAAGCTGGTCGAGTGGACCCGCCATCGTAGGTTCGGGCACTGAATCCAATCCTCAACGGATTCCAACTCCTGCGCAAAGTGGAATCACTACGTCAACTGTTGAATCGTATTGGGAAGGAGGCTTATCCTATTGGGGTATTGATTTAGTTAGAAAAGGATATACTGTTGAAACTCTACCCTACAATGTGGCCATTACTTACAACAATACTTCCAATCCTCAGGATCTGAAGAATTACAAAGTATTTATTGTGGTTGAACCCAATATTTTATTTACTGCTGCCGAAAAAACGGCCATACTTCAATTTGTTCAAAACGGTGGGGGATTGTTTATGGTAGCTGATCATATTGGAGCCGACCGTAATAACGATGGTGTGGATCCTCCTGTGGTTTGGAATGATTTGATGGATACCACATTGGTGCATCCTTTCGGAATTCACTTCGACCATGTGGATGTTTCACAAACTTCAACTAACATTGCAAGTCTTGCTACTGATACTTTATTGCATGGTCCAATGGGAAATGTAACTTCTGTGATGTGGAGCAATGGAACAACAATGACTTTGAGTACCACAAACAATCCTACCGTTAAAGGCATTGTGTATAAAACAGGTTCGTCAAACACAGGAACCACCAATGTGATGGTAGCCCGTGCAAAATACGGCACCGGGCGTGTTGTAGGTTTGGGCGACAGTTCGCCCTGCGATGATGGTAACGGTGACCCCAATGATGTGTTATATGATGGTTGGATCGCTGATGCAAACGGAAATCACGAAAGGCTTATTATTAATGCGACCATCTGGCTTGCTTCGGGAAATACTTATACTTCTGACGAAAATTTCGACTTAACCCACAGCACTCAGTTTTATCCTAATCCTTTTTCAAACTCAGCTCAAATGGTTATTGACGGAAATGTTAATGTTGCCAATGGCGAACTGATGATATTTGATATCAATGGCCGCCTGGTGAATCAATTTCATTCGGGAGATGCGCATCTGATAAGCATCAACAGAGAAGGTTTGCAAAACGGCATGTATTTCTATCAGTTCTATTCTGATAATGCGTTGGCCGGAAAAGGCAGGTTCATTATTGCTGATTAAGACATTTATTTTCTGAAATAAATTAATCGTGATTGATTAATTGTGTAAATTTACACCATGTTTCTTAAGAAAACTATCATATTCTTCTTCTTAATCAATTGGTGTGGTTTATTTTCGGCTGTTGCCCAGAATGATGTAAAGCAACTTTCGCTCCCATGGTATGTGGAAAAAGGGCTGGCAAACAATCCTACGCTAAGAGATTACAAAAATCAGATACAAAGTTTGTATTACGATAGTTTGCTGGTGCGTAATGCCATCAAACCCGAAATGAGTGCCAATGGTTTGTTGCTGGCTGCACCTGTGATTAATGGATATGGTTACGATGAAGCCATTACCAACGGAAATACTTTTTCGGCACTGGTGAGTTTTTCTCAAAACCTTTTGATTAAAAAGCAGAATCAAAACCTTTATCAGGGAATACGCTTTGAGCAACAAGGCCTTCAAAACGCTTCAAAGATTACTGTAACCGATCTGAAACACGATATTACTAGGCAATATATTGCTGCCTGGTCGGCAAATGCTGATGTGGTTTTTTCTCAGAACATGCTCGATATGCTGAAAGAACAAAAAGAGGTGTTGAAACAACTGATTGAAAGTGGCCTTTATTCACAATCGGATTATATGCTTCTTGAAATTGAAATTTCGGCGCAGCAATTCAATATCAGTCAAAATAAACTCACCTATCTGGATGCTTTGTATGAATTGAATCAATTGTGTGGAATTTCGGATACCACCTCAGTGGTTCTTGGGGAACCTGATATGGCCGCCTATCGCAATACAGAAAACAAGTTGCATCCGGCTTTTCAGCAATTTTATATTGATAGTTTGAAAATCACAAATCAATTAGAAAACATTCGATTGAAATTTCGTCCGCAACTGAGATGGGTTGCTGATGCCGGATTGAATAATAGCATACCCTCTACAATTTATAAGAACTTTGGCTTCAGTGCCGGATTGAGTTTTAGTATGCCGCTTAATTTCGGAAAAGAAAAGAAACTGGAATTAACGCAATTGAGTTTTTTGGAAGATACCCGTATCAATTATTTTACATTTTACAAAACCCAGTATCAGCAAAAACTGTCTATACTCTATACGGATATTGTGAAAAACGGCTCTTTAATTACAATGACCGAAAATCAACTGAGCCTTTATAAGAAACTCATTGCCATTGATAAAACCTTACTCGAAAAAGGCAGTATTTCGGTAATTGATTTCATTACCATACTGAAAAGCTTTATTGCTACCCAAAACAATCTGACCCAACTGAAGGGGAAACAAATGCAACTTATAAACGAGCTTAATTACTGGAATTCACGATAAAATACCTGAATCATTATGAAAAGAAACCGGTTCTATATCCACTTAATTGTTGTTTTAAATTTGATATTGTTGTCGTGCAATTCAGGGAAAAAATCTGAAGAATCGACCATAGTAAGCAGAACGCCTGTCAAAATTGTAGGTTGTAGTATTGAGCCTTTAACAGAAAGCATCAACCTGAATGCTACTTCTGTTTTTCTTTTTAAAAGTTACATAAAATCTCCTGTGAGCGGTTATCTGAAATCTATGGATGTAAATGTTGGGGATAATATCGGTATAGGAACCTTATTATTTGAAGTCCAAACCAAGGAATCATCGGCTTTACATTCTGCAAAAAACGACAGTTTGTATTCATTCAATGGCATTATAAAAGTATCTGCAAAAACCAACGGTAAGGTAAGTCAGGCGGACAAGCAGGCAGGAGATTATGTTCAGGAGGGGGATGATATTGTAGAAATATCCTCAAAAAACAGTCTGGTTTTCTTATTGAATGTTCCTTTCGAACTACGTAATTCTATTCAACAGGGAAGCATCTGCGATATAAAACTTCCTGATAATAAAATAATGAAAGGCAGCATAGGCGAAGCACTCCCCGGAATAGAACCTATGGCTCAAACCATAAAATACATCATCAAACCTTTGGAGAAAGTGGATTTACCCGAAAACCTGATTGCCTCTGTTGCCATTTCAAAATCAGTAAAAAATAATGCCGTTACCCTTCCGAAAAGTGCTTTGCTGACGGATGAATCGCAGTCGGAATGGTGGGTAATGAAACTTATAAATGATAGTACCGCCATAAAGATTCCTGTAAAGAAAGGTATAGAAAGCGAAACCCGTGTTGAAATTATTGAACCCGTTTTTGTAGTGAGCGACCGCATCATATCAGAAGGAAGTTACGGATTGGCTGATACGGCCAAAATTTTCATCACCAAATGAAGCAGCAGCACGGCTTTTCTTCTTACAGGATTCCTGTGTTTGTTATCATGCTGCTGATTATTGGTGGTGGTATATTTGTTTATCAGCATATACAGAAATCGCTTTTCCCTGAAATCACTTTTCCGAAAATAAAGGTAATCGCTGAAAGCGGCTTGCAACCTGCCGACAAAATGATGGTTACTGTGACCAAACCCATAGAAAATGCCATCAAAAAAGTTCCGAATCTGAAAACCGTTCGCAGCATTACCAGTCGCGGTAGCTGCGAGATATCCGCTTTTTTCAATTGGAATTCCAATCTGGATTTGAATCAGCAATTGCTTGAATCGCGTATAGCACAAATACGAAATGAGCTGCCTGCCGAAACTCAGATTACGGTGGAACAGATGAATCCCTCCATATTGCCCATCATGGGGCTGAAGCTTGAAACTACTTCAAAAGACTCTTTGCGGCTGAATCTTATTGCTATCAACATCGTCAAACCCTTTCTTTCGCAGGTTGACGGGGTTTCGGAAGTTCCTATTCTTGGAGGGAAAACAAAAGAGTATCATATTGAACTCAATCAGGAAGTGATGTCTTCTTATGGCATCACACCAACCATGGTTAAAACGGCCATTGAGGAGGCAAATTTTATTAGCTCCAATGGTTTTATTTCCGATTATCACCGCATGTATTTATCGATAAACGATGGTTTGTTTTATCATAAAAACGACATAGAAAACTGCATTGTTCGCAGCGATGGCAAACGGGTGATAAAGATACGCGACATAGCTTCGGTGGTGGTGGGTGTGAAGCCCGAATATGTGAAAATTAATGCCGATGGCAAAAGTTCAATGCTGATTGGTATTATCAAACAACCCAACGCCAACCTGCTGGATGTTTCGGCCGAACTTCAGAAGAAACTGGCGGAGATGAAAACCGTTTTGCCTAAAGATATTCGTGTTATACCTTATTACATACAGGCCGATTTTGTGAACGGAGCGGTGAAAAGCGTTACCGACAGCCTGTGGATAGGCCTTTTGCTGGCATTGGTGGTGGTGTTTCTTTTTCTGCGTTCGCTCAGGGCAGGCATCACCATATTGCTCACCATTCCGGTTACATTGGGGTTAACCCTGATTATGCTTTATGCGCTTGGATTTACCGTTAACATCATGACATTGGGCGCTATTGCCGCTTCCATCGGATTGATTATTGACGATGCCATAGTGGTGGTGGAACAATTCCACCGTACACACGAGATGGACCCTACCGAAACCCGCACCAACAAAATAAAACATTCTATCAAAGTGTTGTTTCAGTCTATGCTTGGCTCGTCCATCAGCACCATTGTTATATTTATACCTTTTTATTTGATGAGCGGAGTGGCAGGCGCTTATTTCAAGGTATTAACCTCCACCATGATTATCACCCTTATTTGTTCGTTCTTCGTTACCTGGCTGGGCTTGCGGGTGTTTTATCATTTTCTGCATCCCGACAGCATGCAGATAAAAGAAACTGAACCCATTATTATTCGTCCTAAAAAATGGATATCTTGGTTTACAGTGAGGCCTGTATGGAGTCTGGGCTTCATCATTATCTTGCTTGCCTCCATGATTCTGGTTTCATCAAGGCTCGAAAAAGGTTTCCTTCCGGAGATGGACGAAGGTTCTATTGTGCTTGATTATGCTTCGCCTCCCGGGACATCGCTTGAAGAAACCGACCGTATTTTGCAACAGGTGGAAAAAATTATTGCCACAGTGCCCGAGGTGGAAAGTTATTCGCGGCGCACAGGCACTCAGATGGGATTTTTTATTACCGAACCAAACACAGGCGATTATCTGATTCAACTGAAACAAAAAAGGACACGAACTACCGACGAGGTGAGCGACGAAATACGCAGCCGAATTGAAGCCACTCAACCCGCGCTGAGAGTAGATTTTGGACAGGTGATTGGCGATATGCTGGGCGATTTGATGGCTTCGGTGCAGCCTATAGAAGTAAAGATTTTTGGCGATAATCAGCAAAAACTGAAAGAAATGGCCTCGAAAGTTGCCCATGTGATTGAAAAAGTGCCCGGCACAGCCGATGTTTTCGATGGAATTGTTATTGCAGGCCCTTCAGTAAATGTACATGCTGATGCCGACAAACTGGCGCTTTATCAGATATCTCCAGCCGATTTTCAGCAGCAACTGGAGCTGCAGCAACTGGGTTGGATTAGCGGCAACATCCCCGAAAGGGAACAACTTACAGAGATACGGCTGATGTATCCGAATACTTTTAAAACAGGTATCAATGGCATGACCAATCAGAAAATATTTACACCTAACGGAAAGCTTTTGCCTATGGCTATGCTGGTGAACATGCAGTTTAAGGAAGGAGAAGCCGAAATAGAGCGCGAAAACCTGCAAACGATGGTGGTGATTACGGGCCGACTTGATAACCGCGATTTGGGCAGCGTGATGAGTGATATTCAGAAGGAAATCAAAAAACAGGTGGTGACTCCTCAGGGTTATCATATAGAATATGGTGGCGCTTATGCCGAACAACAACAATCTTTTAAAGAGCTTTTGCTGATATTGTTTCTGGCAAGCGCGCTGGTGTTTTTGCTTATTTTGATTTTATACAGAGATTTAAAAGCCTCGTTGATTATACTGTTTATCTCGGTGTTGGGCGTTGGCGGCAGCATATTGGCTTTGTTTTTAACGCGCACGCCTCTGAATGTGGGCAGTTATACCGGATTGATTATGATAGTGGGCATTGTGGGCGAAAATGCCATTTTCACCTTCCGGCAGTTTGTGGTTTGCCGACAAGAAACCGATAACAAACAGGCCATAGCTATGGCTGTTTCTATGCGTTTGCGCCCCAATTTGATGACGGCCCTGGGAGCTATCATTGCTTTGATGCCGCTGGCCTTGGGCATTGGCACAGGCTCGCAATTGCACCAACCATTGGCCATTGCGGTAATAGGCGGTTTTATAGTAGCCATACCCTTGCTTACAGTGGTTTTGCCTTCGCTGCTGGGGTTGGCTTATGGGAGGAAATAAAATCAGGTTATCTGGTTTTATTGCCAGATGGCTTGATTGCTATATGGTTTGATGGTTTTATTGTTATATGGCTTGTTGGGATGCTGAATAATGCTTGAATTATTATAAAGTGAAATCATTCCCTCCCAAGAAAAACTGATAAGGGCCATTAGCCTTGTTTCAAATTGATATAATGATGTTTATACCAATACTTACTAAGTATTGGTCCAAAAAGGATATAAGATAATATACTCAAAACTGCATATATTTTTAATATTGTTAGCTGTTAGTCTTTCCT
>CAYYQJ010000069.1:0-9869 GCA_964473775.1 uncultured Bacteroidales bacterium
TGACAAAGATACTTTAAAAAAATTTTGCAAAGATATGAGCCCACAGCGGCGGCGAGTTAGGTTGGTTTTATGGCAAGATGTGCACACCGCCGCGAGGACTTGGAACGGACAGCCTGGCCCGAAGGGAGGCGCCCAAATTATTAGGGAAAAAGGAATAGCGAAAAATGAAAGGTTAGGAGGGCGGGGGAAAGAAAATTTTGAAAATTTTTTCACGTGGTTATGGAATTATTCCGATATTGTATCCATTATTTCTATCAAAAAATTCAGGTGTATGAAAACATTTAAAATTCTGGCTCTGTTACTTTTTATTTCGGTTTCGGTGGTGGCCGTTACTGCTGCGGTTGATGCTTTGAGGCAAGATAAACCCATTGGAAAATCGCTTTCGATGAAGGACGATTATAAAAAACTGTGGGCAAAAACCGATTCGTTGCAGGCCAAAGGGCTTACACAAAGTGCTATTGAGGTGGTGAAATTGATTTATACGAAAGCTAAAACGGAAAACAGTACCGACAATTTTATAAAGGCTGTGATTTATAAACTGAAGCTGGAATCGTATATCAGCGATGATGATTATGCAAAGGAAATTGGCGATCTGGATAAGGAAATTGCTGAGGCGCATTTTCCGGCCAAGCCTATTTTGCAATCGATGAGTGCCGAAATTTATTGGCGATATTATGAAAATAATCGGTACAAGTTTTTGAATCGTACGGAAACGGTTGATTTTGTTGCGGACGATATTCGCACCTGGGATTTGAGGAAGATTGTTGAAAAGGTGATTCAGAATTATCAGTTTTCGCTGATGAATGCGGATAGTTTGAAGAAAACTTCGGTGAATACGTATAAGGCGATTTTGGAAGATAGTTATGCGAATTCGCGGGAATTGAGGCCTACGCTGTTTGATTTTCTGGCGCATAGGGCTGTGGATTTTTATATGAACGAAGAGCCCGGTTTGGTTACTCCTGCGGATAAGTTTGAGTTGGATAAGGATTTGTTTTTTGAGCCTTATGATAAGTATATGAGCGAAAGCATCAGCACAAGGGATAGTTTTTCGCTTACGTATTATGCCGCAAGGATTTTTCAGGATTTGCTACAGTTTCATGCACAGGATGCCGACCCGGGTATTTTGATTGATAACGACCTGAAAAGGTTGAAGTTTGTGAAGCAGAAATCGATAAATGCCGAAAAGGATACGCTTTATATGGCGGCGCTGGAGCATCTGGAAAAGAGGTTTGAATCGTTTCCGGCTACTTCGGATGTGATTTATGAAATCGGAAATTATTATTATCTGCAAGGCAATAAATACTCTATAAATAAAGAAGAAAGCAGTAGGTGGCAGATGAAAAAGGCTTTGGAAATATGTGAGAAGGCTATCAGTAAATTTCCGGGAGCTTTCGGAACAAAAAACTGTGAGTATCTGAAATCGAAGATTACTGAGAAATCGGTTTCGCTTACCACGGAAGAAATAAATACACCTAAGCAACCTTTCAGGGGTTTGATAGGTTATAAAAATTTGAATAAGGTGTTTGTGAGGGTTTGCAAAGTGAATTTTGATTGGAACAGTAAGCTGACAGAGGAAGATTATTATAATGATAATATGGTGAAAAAGTATCTGAAACTGAACCCGATTTCGGAGTTTGAGGTGAGTTTGCTGAATCCGGGAGATTATCAGAATCATTCGGCAGAAATAAAAATACCTGAACAGGCGCCGGGTTTTTATGTGATATTGGTTGGCACGGATAAGAATTTCAGGATTGATAGCAATGCGGTTTGTTATACTTCGTGCTGGGTTTCGCAAATGGCGTATATGAAAAGAACATTGAAAAATGGCAATATGCAGTTTGTGGTTACCAATCGCGAGACGGGAAGTCCGCTAAGCGGGGTTTCGGCTCAGGTGTACAATCAGATTTATAATTATACTTCAAGGAAATATGAGTATAAGAAATCGGGGCATTATTATACCAATGCCAACGGAATGTTTGAATCGGTGCCCGAAAAAGATAACAATTATAATTCGTATGTGAACTTTTCGTTGGATAATGATGTGATAAATAATGATGAGTTGCGAACCACAAGTTTTTATCAATACAGAAATTATTATGATGAGACTAAAAAAACCATGAAGTCGATATTTTTTGGCGACCGAGGCATTTATCGTCCGGGGCAAACCGTTTATTTCAAGGGCTTGCTGGTGGAGTCGGATGGACAAACCACGGTGATAAAACCGGGAGTTGAAACCACGGTGACTTTGTATGATGTAAACTATCAAAAGGTTTCGGAACAGAAACTGACAAGCAATGAGTATGGAACTTTCAGCGGAACCTTTGTGTTGCCAACGGGTTCGCTGAACGGGCAAATGCATTTGGGAGATGAATGGGGAAATCTGTATTTTTCGGTAGAAGAATATAAAAGGCCGAAGTTTGAGGTGGATATTCCTGCGGTGAAAGGCAGTTATAAGCTGGGCGAAAAAGTGACGGTGAAAGGCAGTGCGAAAGCTTATGCGGGTTCGAATATTGACCATGCCGATGTGAGTTATCATATTCAGCGGACAGTCACTTTTCCTTATTGGTGGTATTATAGTTATGGTTATTATCCTTCTTCGCCACAGATGGAAATTGCGAGCGGCAAAACCACCACCAACGATATGGGCGAATTTACGATAGAATTTAAGGCCATTCCTGATTATAAAGTGAGCAAAAAGTCGGATCCAACCTTCAGCTATAGTGTGACTGTGGATGTAACGGATTTGAACGGAGAAACGCGTTCGGGTTCCACTTATATTTCGGCGGCTTACAAAGCACTGATAGTTTCGGTGGATTTGCCGGGCGAAATTGAGAAGAGTTCGGACAAAAAATATGTGATCAATACGCTGAATTTAAGCGGCTCTTATGAGTATGCCAAAGGGAAAATCCGTGTTTATAAACTGAAACAACCTGATAGGATTTTCCGAAATCGTTTGTGGAATAAGCCTGATATGACTCAAATTTCGAAGGCCGATTATTACCAATGGTTTCCTTACGATATGTATGCCGACGAAACCAACACCTCGAAATGGGAAAAAGAATCAACGGCCTTGGATATGGCTTTTGATACTCAAAAAGACTCTTTGCTGGCATTAAAAAATCTGGGAGCCTGGCAGTCGGGGCAATATATGCTTGAAATTACTTCGACAGATAAGTATGGGGAAAACGTAGAATCGTTTTCATATTTCACGGTTTATTCCAATAATGACAAGAGTATTCCGGTGAATAGTTTTGATTGGTTTTCGGCAATCAAAACCAAAGGAGAACCGGGAGAGGAAGCCTCATTTTTGATAGGTAGCAGAGAAAAAGATGTGGATGTGTTGATGGAAATTGAAGTGAAAAACAATATTGTGGAAAGCAAGCTGATTAAACTGAATGATGAACTGAAGAGAATTAATGTTCCGATAAAAGAAGAATACAGGGGCAATTTTGGAGTTCATTTTACTTTTGTTTTGCATGGCAGAGTTTATAAACACGATGTTAGTGTAGAGGTTCCCTTTACCAACAAAGATCTTGATATCAGTTTCGAAACCTTCCGCAATAAGCTACTGCCCGGTCAGCTTGAGGAATGGAAGGTAAAGATAAAAGGCAAAAACGGCGAAAAAGTAGCTGCCGAAATGCTGGCCACCATGTATGATGCATCGCTGGATGCTTTCCGTTCTAATTATTGGTTTATGAACCTGTATAATAATTATTATGTACAAAGAAGCTGGGATTCGTACAACGGTTTTTTCACGAACAGTTCTTATCTTTACTCCAACCTCTGGAATCCTTATTTTTATTATAATGCACGCAGCTATTATTATCTAAACTGGTTTGGATATGATTGGTATGGCTATGCTAATGGCGATTATGCGCCTTATGAAGAATATGACAGTGTGATATCTTCTACTGAACAAATGAACAGAATAACTACCAAAGGCGATAAAGCAGAAAAAGGTAGGGAAAGAAATTTAAGGGTTGCCGATGATGAATCTGTAGCAACTGGTACAGCCATGGGTGGTTCAGGAAAAGGAGAAGGCGCCGGAGCCGCATTTACTTTAGGCTTTGCTGATAAAAATGTGGATCTGCTGGAAGGACAAATGACTTTTGATCCGGTAGGAGGGGAAGCAGGAAGAGAGAATCATGATTTCAGTGGTATAAAAACCCGTACCAATTTCAACGAAACGGCTTTCTTTTATCCGCATTTGCTAACCAATGAGAATGGGGAAATTGTGATATCATTCACCGTGCCGGAAGCGCTTACCAAATGGAAATTTATGGGACTGGCACAAACCAAGGATTTGAGATATGCACAGATTCAGAAAGAAATCATCACTCAAAAGGATTTGATGGTGATGCCCAATCCGCCGCGTTTTTTCCGCGAAGGGGATAAAATTGTTTTCTCGTCGAAGATAACCAATCTTTCTACTGATTCTATCAATGGGGTGGTTACTCTGATGTTGTTCAATGCCGAAACCCAACAGCCTATTGATGTATTGTTGAAGAATACTGACCCTGTTAAGAGCTTTGGTATTCCCAAGGGTCAGAGTAAGGCAGTGGAATGGTCGCTGAGTATTCCGGAAGGCGTCACTGCTATTACTTATAAAGTGGTTGCCAAATCGGGCAATTTCTCTGATGGAGAAGAAATGATAGTTCCGGTGTTGACCAATAAAATGCTGGTAACTGAAAGTATGCCTTTGCCAATACGTGGCAATCAGGTGAAGGATTTTAATTTTGATAAACTCATCAATGCATATAAATCCAACACATTGCGCAACTATAAACTTACGTTGGAGTTCACTTCCAATCCTTCATGGTATGCGGTGCAGGCTTTGCCATATCTGGTGGAATATCCTTATGAATGTACTGAGCAAATCTTCAGCCGATTTTATGCCAACAGCATAGCCACTCATATTGTGAATTCTAATCCTAAGATTAAGGAAGTATTCGAAAGCTGGAAAACTCTTACTCCGGATGCGCTTTTATCTAATCTTGAAAAGAATCAGGATTTGAAATACGTGATGTTGCAAGAAACTCCTTGGGTGATGGAAACCAAAGACGAATCGCAATCCAAGCGCAATATCAGCATTTTGTTTGAGCAGAAACGTATGGAAACAGAAATTGACAAGGCTTTGCAGAAACTGGAAAAACTTCAGCTTTCCAATGGTGGATGGACCTGGTTTCCCGGAATGCCCGACGACCGTTATATCACTCAGCATATCATCACAGGTATGTGTCATCTCGACAAACTGGGTGTTCGCGATGTCCGCGACCAACAACGTGTATGGTCAATGATAAAACGTGGCTCACATTATCTCGACGACCGCATTCGGGAAGATTATGAATGGCTGCTGAGATACGACCCTCAGCACATGTTCGAAAACCATTTGAGTGGAATTCAGATTCAGTATCTTTATGCACGCAGTCATTTTATAAAGGATATTCCGGTTGAAAATAGAAACAGCGCTGCTTTCAACTATTATTTCGCTCAGGCTAAAAAGTATTGGTTACCCAACAATCATTATTTGCAGGGGATGATTGCCTTGGCTATGTTCCGTCTGGATGATAAACCAACTGCTGCCGACATTGTGAAATCATTGAAAGAAAACGCCATGACGAGCGACGAAATGGGTATGTATTGGAAGAATTCCGATTATGGCTATTATTGGTATCAGGCTCCTATCGAAACTCAGGCTTTGTTAATTGAATGTTTTGATGAAGTGGCCAACGACCAGAAATCTGTTGAAGATATGAAGGTTTGGCTCCTGAAACAAAAGCAGACGCAGAACTGGAAAACCACCAAAGCCACTGCCGAAGCCTGTTATGCACTGTTGCTTCGCGGCACGGACTGGCTGGTAAAAGACCCGCAAGTAAGTATTATGTTGGGCGATATGCTGGTTGACCCTAAGAAACTTCCTGATGTGAAACAACAGGCAGGCACCGGATATTTCCGCACCAACTGGATGGAAGAAGCCATTAAACCTTCGATGGGAAAGGTGAAGGTTACCAAGTCGGACGATGGTGTGGCATGGGGCGCTTTATACTGGCAATATTTCGAGCAACTGGATAAAATTACGGCTGCCGAAACTCCCCTTAAAATCGTGAAGAAGTTATTTGTTGAACGCAACACCGACCACGGCCCTGTGATTGAACCCATCACTGACGAAACTAAATTGAAAGTTGGCGATAAAATTAAAGTCCGCATCGAGCTTAGAGTTGACCGCGACATGGAGTATGTCCACATGAAAGACATGCGCGCTTCGGGTTTTGAACCTATCAACGTTATTTCTACCTATAAATATCAGGGAGGAATCGGCTACTACGAAAGCACAGGCGATGCAGCCACTAATTTCTTTATTGGGAAACTGATGAAAGGGACTTATGTGTTTGAATATCCATTGAGGGTTGCTCAGAAAGGCGATTTCTCAAATGGTGTAACTACAATAGAATGTATGTATGCCCCGGAATTTTCGGCACATTCGGAAGGGATTAGAGTGAAGGTTACGGGATAATAGAATGGCCACAGATTCACAGATTGCAATTTGAAATTATCATCAACAGAAATCAGTGAATCTGTGGCTATAATCCTAACTTCATTTGTTGGGATATCATTTTAGAATCCTAACCCTATGCGAAATCCGTTCCCCATATTTCCTTTAGGTGTAAAGGCAAACACCCAGTCAATCCTTAAATAAAATGGAATCCTAAGCTTGGGAATGCCTATGTGTTCCAACCCTATATCCGTTTCAAAATAATTGCTTATCAAATCATTTTGGAGATAATGAATACCAACAACCTCATGAAGCCTGAGCTTTCTAATCACAGGTATTTTGTTCAGCAGCCATCCTCCGAAATGCTGTTCGGCATGAGCTTCTACATAATATAAATTGGTGGAGTATTGATAATAGGGCAGCAAATTAAACCCTGTAATGTTTTGTCCGCCTCCGCTGGCGCTTATCACAAAACTTTCGTTGTCGGTAGCTTCTTCTTTATCTTTCTTCAGGAAGATAGTTTGATTGCCATTGCTGTGATGATAATCCATAAAATACATCTTCTTTCGGTTGAAAAACACTCCATAATCCACCTTATACTTAAAATAGCCCAGTATCTTTAAATCCACACTCTGGTTCATTCCAAACCTGATAAAATCAAAATCAACTTCACCGAAACCCTTCTTATAGTTCACGCTAAACTCAGGATATTTAGAGCCCAGCACTGTTTTTACGCCTGGCTCCATTGAGTATTTCTGATCTATGCTAAACACAAAGCCTAATTCAAGGCTTGCCATAAAGTTTGGTTGAAAACTCAAGCTATAATCATCCGGTGCCTGGGGATTATTAGACGAAAACACCCTGCTTGTTCCCTTATTAAAACAAAAGGAAGAGGTGTTTTGCAAGGGACTTCTGTATTCCATGCCGGCTGCACCTCTGAAATAAATGCCATTGATTAACTCACACCTATAAGAAGTTTTAAGAAACAAATTCTCGTAGTATTTAGCGTAATTCAACTTTTCGAAGAGGGTATAATACATGTTCACCCATTTGTTTATTGGCGCAGAAGGATTAAATTGAAAAATATACTTCCCTGCTGAAGCACTGAACTCACTTAGATGCAACATGCTTATGGTTTTATTATAACTGAGGCTGGCATCGAGGCGGCCATTTGCTTGGCCATATCTTATTTTCCCTGTAACCGAATAATCATGTCGGTGGTTAAGGTCTCTATTGAAGGTAAATTTCTCATTTATCGACAGGCCTTCCACCGTATTATAATCTAAACCAAATAATAAGGGCGACACACTGAAACTCCATTGCTTATAGCTATGTTGCGAAGTGTAACTCTTGTAAATCAAATCCCAAAACTTAAAACGGTTGGCTTTTCTGTCGAGGGAATCTTTGTAGGTTTTGCTTTCATACTTCACTTCGAGGCTGTCTTTTTTATGGTAGTCTTTTTGTTCTTCGGTGGTTAAGGCAACGGGGCGGACTTTGTTCCAATAAGTAGTGTCTTTGGCATTTGCGGAATCTTTTATAGCGCTGACTTCGTTGTTGAAAAAGTTCTTCGGCAGGTTGGGATTGATTTTATAATCGGATTGGAAACCGATAAAATATCCAAACACATTTACACCCAGCAGGTTTATTTTATAATCATACACATTAGAAACGGGCATCCAGTTGAGGCTATCCACTTTGGCGTATTGTTGTTTGATGGTGAGGGTATCAAAAAGTTCAACCTGGGCATCTTTGGTGAGCAAGAGGTCGGTGCTGTGCAGATTCCATTGGTTTTCGACTATATAAATGTAGCCTCTAAACACGGGATCGTTTTCGCGGCGTGGGATGAGCTTTATTTTATTAATCAACAGGCCGTTTTCGGTAAATGTTCCTTCGAGTTTATATTTATAATACATCATGGCTGAGGTGGAAAGGGGTGAGATGAGTCCGCGGGGGCTGAATCCGTTGATGTTGTTTTCGTATAAATTAAAAAGCATCATGCTGGCGGTGTTGAAACTGTATCCACTTTGGTCGCCACTGACTTTGGATGAAATCATTATTTCTTTCATGTCGTTGGGTTTCTGTACATAGAGTTCGGTGATGGATTCGGAGAAATATACTACGCCTTTGCCTGCTGAATCGAGGATGTCTTTGCTGTTGCTCATCAAATCGGTGCGTTTGAAACCCATGATTTTTTCGGGAAGTTTCATCCTTACCATGTTTTTGTTGTAAACATTGCATTGAAAAGATTTGGGATTTTCGAGATAGTAAGGTTTTTTCTTTATGGCTTCGCGTATAATGCGATAGGCGGGGTCTTCGTCGTTGGCAGAGATTACTACGCCTTTGAGTTCGAGGGCACTTTCGTCGAGGGTGGCATTGTATTTTGTGTCTTTAGTGACGGTGAGTTTTGCGATTTGTTGTTTGTAGCCTATGTAGCGGAATACTACTTCGTAAGTGTCGGCTTTAGGCACTTTTAGTTCGTAATAACCGGCTTCGTTTGATGAACAGGAGAAGGAAGTGTTTTTGATAAAGACACTTACGAAGGGTAGTGGTTGTTTGTTTTTGTTGCGGATGAAGCCGGAAATGGTTTGGGCCGGCAAATCGAGCAGGGTTATTACACAAAGGATGGCGACAAGTAGTCTTTTGAACATTTATTGGGGATATTTAGTGCAAATGTAAGGAATTTTAAGATTGTGTTGGTAGTGTTGATTAGGTTGATTGAGGTTGATTGGGGGTGGGGATTGTAAATGGGTTTGAATGGTGAGATAGGGGATGTTGATATGGAAAGCGAAAATCAAACATCCGAAAGCGAAAATCAAACTTCCAAAAGCGAAAAACACGGTTCCAAAAGCGAAAATCACGGTTCCGAAAGCGAAAATTAAACTTCCCAAAGCGAAAATCACGGTTCCCAAAGCGAAAATCACACTTCCCAAAGCGAAAATCACGGATTTATAAAAATAGAAAGCAGTTTATCAAGCATTTAAGTTTTGGTTAAAATTAATGAAAATTGAGGTTTATTTCTGTTTATTGAAAGGTTATTTGCTTCTGAGTTTTTTTTTTAATCATAAATAAGATAGGAAAGATTGCTGAGGTTGATATCTGTGGACTTTCAGATTGGTAGTTGGTTGGCAAGGAATTGATAGAGATGCATGGGTGGGAAGAGACGCACGGCATTGACAGAGACGCACGGCCGTGAAGAGACGCACGGCCGTGCGTCTCTACAAGGATGCGGAAAAAAATACCACAGATTCACAGATTTTTATTATTGGTGTTTTGTTTAGGAGAGGCATGATGGTGAAGAGACGCATGATGTTGATGAGACGCATGATGTTGATGAGACGCATGATGTTGATGAGACGGATGATGTTGATGAGACGCA
>CAYYQJ010000070.1:0-9864 GCA_964473775.1 uncultured Bacteroidales bacterium
GGAATCTAATTTTATTATTTAAATAGCCTCATCATCGCCATCTAAGCCAGTGCCCTAAAGATAGATACTGCCATCTGATTTGTCATATAATAATTTATTTGGATAATCTCGGGATATCAAATCATAATTCAAATCCTCTGCATTATAAGATACAACCCATAGAGCAGAGTCAGCTCTTGATGGATTATAGCGTATTGTAACTATATTATCTACACTATATCCACCATAACCGGTAATATAAATATTCCCATCTCTATCTATTACATTTGATGTTGCTGTATAATTCTCTCCATCCCCCAATTCTTCTGTATATGGATAGGTATAAATATGAATAGGATAACCATTACTGTTAAATACTACTGTTATAAAATTCCCGGTTTCGCCCCAATCACTTGAAATTTCACCTGAAACAATTATAGTTCCATTTGGTCCTATTACCATTGAGTTTAACGACATATTTCCAATGCCAGCGCTATTATTATCAATAGACCAAATGGGTTCCCCATTATCTTTATATTTTGCAAGAATAAAACCAGGATTAGCATAATTGTTGCAGCCGATCACAATACTACTATCTTTAGCTGAAAAATCAATTCTTAATATTGAAGGTATATTATTGCTGTTGTTCCAATATAAATTGTCATAAATTTTCCCCCATTTTAATTCTCCGCTCGAATCTATTTTTCCTAAAGCCAGTCCAAAGACATTTACGTTATTCGTATCAATCATAACTCCTCCGGCAATATATACATTTCCTGAAATGTCAGCTTTAATTGCTGTCATAAATAATGAAGTATCCTGAAATGCCTTATTTAATCTTGATACCCATTTCACGGCACCTGTAGAATCATATTTAATTGCTGCAAATTGCAGTCCGTTATCATCTTCACTAATTCCAACAACATAAATATTTTGTACCAAATCCAATGCAGTAGCATAATCATTTAGCGCATCAGGTCCGGTATATTTCGCTACCCATTCCTGATTTAAATTTTGATCACTTGATAATGTAAGCGGACTATTACTTATCCAATCCTTTAAAATCATGGGTTCATATCCGTTTAATTCAAAACCGCTTTTGCTTTTAATATTATAAAGCGCTGTGGTATCCAATGTCAATAACTCTTCAGCATCAAATGTAAATCCTCCATTCTTCATATTTGTTATTACCGGTGATACTGAACTTACAAAAACATTATTTTCATCAACTATATAAAGAGTGTCATTTAATACGGGACCACCGCCACAATTATAACTATCATTGAATACACCGCAAATATCATTATCGCAATTTTGATTTGGTTTTGTACAATTATCAGGCAATAAATTAAAATTATGATATATCATATCATACAACGTTCTGGCTTTTAAAACCGCATTACCATCTGCCACAGGGCATCCATTTACCAAAGTATGCAACATTATTGAATCGGCGTATGAAAATTCATTATTCATATAGTCGTTGTAAATTGTGTAGAATTTTTTATAACTTCTTTCAATTCTGTTTTGAGGTATAAGATTTGCAATATATCCCATTGCTGTTTTTAAATCCCCACTTTCAAGTGTACTTTCAGTTTTTACTAATTTACCGATATTTCCCTTTTCTGCTGAAATATAAAAACTATCCAAAACCTTTGAATAATTTTTTATGTCTGGATTGAGAGAAAGGATCCAGTAAACACTGAATAGAGCATTAATATGTTCTTCATTTGCAAAGTTATCAAAATTCACACTATCCATAACTAATTTTTCCATCCAGCTTAAAGGATTATTTGTACTAAAAGATTTATTTACTGGCAAAACAGGGCAACCAGGATTTAAATCTGTTGAACCAGTAAAGGGTATCAAACTAGTAGGTATTGAATAATTATACATAAGAGGATTACTGCCATTATATCCGGTGAAGGTCGGGTCTTTATCAGGATCATATTGAATAATAACTAATGGAGAAAAAGTTGGATCACTATATTCTGTCCAGGTTTGATATTGTCCAACACTATAAGTTGTATGATCCCAAGAATTATCGCTTGCAATTTGGTCAGTATTACTTCCTTGTTGTCCAATAATTCCATTATTAACCAACATAAAACCATATTTATTGGCATCCATTGAATTGTTAATAAATATAGTACCATCCTGTGGACCTTCAAATTCAATTCCGGTTCCGGTTACATTTGTTGTATTGCATTGAACAATTTGTCCCTCATAATTATTTCCGCTTATTGGAACAGGTATTGCTTGGTTCGTATTTTTTATACAACAAATACCGTAGTAATCCCTATTTGCATTTGAAAATCCATCTACGTTGTTGTTGTATATAAGTGAATTCCAATTTAGTGAAGTATAAATTCCGAATTGGCTAGTTGCTTGTGGGTCAACAAGCTCAATATAATTACTCATAATTACAGGACGATTTCCATAACATGTCCCATAAGGTTCCAAATTTATATAATCCCAATTTTGCATTAAAATTCCATTTCGAACTTCATACAGACTATTACTATCAACATTTAATGAATGCCCACATCCATTTGTAGAATTTATTGTATTCAAAAGATTAATTACAGCTATTCCTAATGAAACATTTTCAGTTATCGGTAATTCTGTTTCAAAATTATTTTGCCCCATCATATCAGCTTGAATAGTGTTTTCATGAATCTTAAAAGGATCATCAATTTTTATGCTGGATAATGTGCTTCCGAAATGATTGACAGCTCTAAATATTATTCCATATTCAACATTTGATATCATATTATGGTAAATATCAAGCCCAGAACTATGGGGTGATTCTATCCAAATTCCATTAAGACCCGAATAAAAAGCATTTGGCATTAAACCAATTGTTTGTGTGCTTCTTATATCTACTTCATCAATGTTTACAACATCATAATCAGCACAAGCAATTGCAATTTTATTTTCATAAAAATAGTTATTTCCACCCAATACCTGCATTCTGTTTAAAATAGGTGCTGAAGCAGTGCTGTTATTTGCGGCAATAGCATAGCCATTATTATAGTTTGCTTCTCCAATAATATTTTGGAAAGCATTGCTTTGACATGTAAAATTGCTGTTAGTAGCTCTTATCCCGAAATATAAGTTGTCAAATAAATTTATAGTTCCACCTGTATTATCTCCATCTATAAGTATTTCATGATAAGTTCCATTATATGCGCCTACATTCTTTAGAGTTATTCCGCTATTTGCAGGATTTCCATCTTTGCAAGATTCTATAATATATGAATCCAAATCGTAATGTTCAGTTAAAAGTCCGGTATTAATTTGGGTTTGAAGTGTTGAAACAGATTGCCAAGGGGGACATATATATGGTGGTAAGCAAGTATATAATTCTCTGCTTGTAAATACCGAATTATTTATGACAAAATTAGGATACTGCAGATTTAGTACATCATGATAAGTTTCTACTACTATGCCATCCGTATTTCGGTTAAATATTGCATCATTAATATTAATTGATGTAGTTGTTGTTGGAGTTGTTACATGCACTGCAGTATAAGCATCTTCAATTAATGTAGTCCCGGTGCTTATTATGGGGTTTACTATTAGATGCCCTCCGGGTTCCACAACAATACCATCCCACATAGCCGTACATGCATAAATGTGACAATGATTAATAGTTAGAGTTGCATTATTTTGAATAATTATTTTAAAATTTGGGTCAAAGCTAATTATATTATCTGAAATTATTGCATTTGTCCCGGAAATAACAGTAACATCTGAAGTAAAATAATATGCGTTTCCGGTTACAAGCGGCGATGGAATTGACCATGAGTAAGTACTATTAATGGGCATAGGATTACCTTGACAGTTACATTGAACAACAGCAATAGTTTCAGTTGCAGTATTTGAACACCCATTAATATCAGTACCTATCACTGTATATGTTGTAGTAGTTAATGGATTATCAAAAATAGTTGCTGTATTTCCAAGTCCGTTATTCCATACATAATTTAATGCTCCACTTGCTATTAATGTAGTACTCCCTGTATTTGCACATATTGGATTTTGAGATGAACTAATCGTAACATTTGGCACATAAGTAATATGTACCTCATCAATTTCGATATTTGCACCGTTAATAGTATTTCTTAGTGGAAAAATGACTAATCTATTTGTATTAAGGTTTGGAACATTAAAATTCATTGTAACAGTAGTCCAGGTTGTAGTATTTGATAAATTAAAAAATTGCGTGTCACCATTTGCAATATTTACAGCACCATTAGTCATAATTGCATTATCAAATACATTACGTAATCCCGTATTTCCAGGATTGTCAAGTCCAATTCCATCGTAAAAATATGGAGTATTTATATTTGGAATTACATTTGGATCCACCAGATAAAAACACAATTCATCAATAGGTTGTTGTAATGTAAAAGCTAATTGACGCCACCTAAATGATAGCTGATATGTTACTGATGTTGAAAGTGTCGAAGTAATCTGTTGTTGTATCGCTTCTCCGAATATAATATTACCTCCTAAAACTGCATTAGTCCACATGTGGGCATAAGGTGCAATACTTCCAGGTAAAGGAGTAACATAAAGATTTGGAGTATTATCTAAAGCTAACCATCCACATACTTCACCAACGGCTGAACTAATTTTAAATGGGTCATTATTATATGCCCAACCAGCTATTGGATTAAAGCCGGGATTCATTATTAGGTCACAATTTGCAGGGGGACAATTATTATTAGTCCATATTTTATAAGTGGAGTAATTATTTGTATCAATAGAAATTTTTAAATTGAAATAACTTAAGCTGGTATCACTTTTATGTATTTCAAGATAATAAGTATTATCATTTAAAAGATTTACAACTTTAAAATTAATACTATCGGTGGAAATTAGTTCAAGATTACTACATCCTCCCTTATATAAATTAAAATATAGAATTCCTGCAAAAGGTGTTTGCAGTGCCTCACTAAATTTAAACTCATAATTTGAATTGGTTGCGACAAATTTAATCCAATAAACTGACCCGTTATTATTATAGGTTAGCGTACTGTCCAAATTAGAATTATTAAAAACATTAGCATTGCTACATGAATTTTGTGCATTTACAGATATCAATGTAATAATAAAAAACATTATCGTAATAAAACTTTTTAATAGAACATTTTTAGTTTTTCCGGCATTTAAGCCATTTTTTTTCTTTTTTTGCGTAATCGTTTTTTTCATAACTGTATGGTTTTATTGGTTATCATTTTTTTTATTTAAATGCAAAAAAACTTCAAAAGCGTTCAAAACACTTCCGGAAGTTTCTTCATTCAATAGCCCCATCTCTCCATCATCCACCGGATGATGCTTATTCACTTTTTAATCGCTTCTCACTATTTTCTTCTCTCTTTTCCTTAATAACTTAATTTCTTAATCAACTTAATAACTCAATTATTATTTCGGAATCCCCGTCAAAATAATCTTCTGTGCATCACTCTGACTAGCTTCATGAGACATAATAATCGTAACATTCGCCGAATACAATTTACTCGGATTCTGAATACTCAGAAAACGTGTCAACATCCCTAAAGCCTCCTTAGGTACAACCAAAACAGCCTCACTTTTCGCAGCTATCGCCACCGGAGTACTCTCTGGCTTTCCATTTGCTATTAATCCCAAACCTGCCAAAATACCTACATCAGCATGATTCCTAACTAAAAACGAATAACCAGCCTCAAATCTATTTTCAAAAGCAGTCGCACACATCTCTGGTCCAACATTCAATTCCACAGTATCATGTCCTGCCCCTAAATCGTAAATGATTCTGGTAGAATGATAACCCTCACTAAATGCAGGTTGATCCCGTTTCATTGCTTCAACCAAAAAATCCAGCGAAATATACTCTTTCATAATTCCTGCTATATCCTCAGCAATTTTAGCAGTAGCTACTTTTTTGTCAGCTACCAAAATCCTTTTTTTAGGTTGTGCAGCTTCAAATGCAGCAATTGCAGTACCCAACTTTGTAACATCCGTAGCCACAATTGAATAATCCTTAAGGTCACCAATTGTTATAAGCGATACTTTTGAATGAATAAGTTTCATTCTGTCCAAAGCCACCGACTTCTTACATTTCATAAAATCCCAAAAACTATACTTAACTGCCTCCAAATTGGTATTATCCCCTTCATCATAATAATAGGCTTTTAATCCGGTACAAATATGATAAGCATCGTCACCGGCTATAAACCACAAAACATTTTGGTCCTTAGTAGCCCCGGTAGTGTCCATCTCTTGCACTTCCGAATAATTATCAATGTCAGTAATAAAATCCCTGATAGCATTAACCCGCGCTGTAATTTTCGTATTTAATGTCCATATCAATATTTTTAGAGCCATAAACGCCATGTTTGTTTTGCTCATTCCTACGTAATTTATCTGGTCTTCAGTCATTTTGCTATTTTTTTTGATGATTATTAAAAAGATTTTTGGATAAGCAAATTTACACCTTTTTTTAACTTGTAATCCATTTCAAGAAAAATTTATCATTAGTTATAAAAAATACCTCGGTTATGCTGCAGTTTGTACGAGGTTCCCACCTCGTCCTGTCTATCCTTAAATGCACTCTCCATATTGCCATCCACATCTTCAAAAACTCCTAAACCGTTAAGAATCACTCCGAGACCCTTCTCATCCGACCCGAGTCCCTTCTCATTCGACCCGAGCCCGTTATCATTCAACCCAAGCCGCCTCTCATTCGACCCGACTTCATTTTCCGTGAAATCAAATCCATTCCCGCCCGACCCGAGCCGCTTCCCGCCCAACCCAAGTCTCCTCCCGCCCAACCCAAGCCTATTATCAGCCTTTCGAGCCTTTTCCCAAAAACCCGAGCCACCTCCCTACCGACCCAAGCCACTTCCCGACCGACACTAGCCACCTCCCGACCAATACTAGCCTCTTCCCGACAACATGTATATGTTAATTCTCCCCATTTTGCAATTAATAATGCAAGTTTAAACATCTTTTTACTCAAAATGTAAAAATTAAATTTGATTATAGCCGCCTTTTTATATCAAAACTCACAAAATATAGATAATAATCACCGACAAATTCAACATAAAGCCGGTTTTGCTAATCTAATTTGCTTTTCCCTGCCATTTTAAGGCTAAAACACCCATATTTCCAATAGCATAAAATCCGTTCATTTTGATTTTAAAACCTCCGTTAGTACTATGTTCAACCTCTGTTTTCTATCCTTTCAGGCTCTATCTTATTTTTTTTCATCACTTGAAAATAGAACCTTAAATATTGAGCATTTTTCATTAATAAAAAATCAAAAAATCACTCCATCTTATTCGGATAAAAATCCGCATTTCGGTAAATCACTATGGTTTGATTTCGGTTTCGGGGGTTCATCCGAAACATAATATCATCCATAAAACCGGGTTTGATGGTGGTTTCGTATTTGATGTTTGGGAAATCTTTTTTCATGGTATAAACCCTGCCACTGATGTCTTTATCAGCCGAAAATAAAATAAACCGCGGATTCCAGATGGGTCCCCATCTCTTTAGTTTTAGTTCAATAGAATCCAAAGGACTGCCTTGAGATACATTGTAATATTTTATCCATTGTCCCAGATAAAACATAGGCGGCATTTCGGGCGTATCGCGGTAGATATCTTCCATCATAATGCATTTGATGTTAGGATATTTTGATAAATAACACATGGATTCTACCCTCGATCTTTTTGAATACATGGTAGAAATGATGGGAAGCAACAAGAGATTGAGCGACCAGAAAATTATCATAAAAACCTTCATCATTTGGGTGTGTTTGGCCCAATATTTTGATTTGTCGTAAAACTCCATCCAACCTATCACTCCCAGGGTTATCAGCATGGGGACTATGGGTAAAATAAAACGCTCCTGTTTGTTAGGGAAATAAGAGTGAAACAGAAAAAACAAGAGGGTGCCGGCAAACAAAGCCCATTGAAATTTGTAGCTTCTGATAAATCCGAAGAAAAGAAAGAAACACAAGGGTGGCAACAGTATCCCAATAACCAGCACAAGATATGAATACCAGGGATTTTGCACATAATTGTAGGCATTATCCAAATTGTATTTCACATACTCTATAAACTCGGCAAAAGGATAGCCCCATATTTTTAAATCGACAAAAACCTGAATCAGACAAAAGGATATGATTACCCCCGCCGACCATAGGAAGGCTTGTTTCCATTGTTTCAAAATCAGCATGCCCAATCCGAATCCAACCACATAAAACATTACCTGAAATCGCACATTCACAGCCATTCCAATAATCAATCCTGAAATCAGGAAAGGCCATATTTTGCTTTTATCGGCAGTGGCTTTTACATAAATCCACGAACCCCACATAAGGAAAGGAATGCAGGCCACTTCCACCAGATTTCGTACACTCAACCAGGGCATAAACCAATAAAAAGCCAATAAAAATCCAGTCAGACGGGCGGCATTTACATTGAAAAGTTTTTTGGCAATTTTAAATCCACAGCCAACCGTAATCAACGAAAAACAAGCATGCAAAAAACGGATGATGTACATTTTGTTTTGCGGGTCGTTGATGCCCAAATATTTTATAATGGTGAAGAAAACAAAGTGAATGCCCGAATAAAAGAAAGAGTGTCCGTCGGGAGTTTTTGCACCGCTTGAAGGCAGCCAATCGTTATAATCGGTGCCATCGGCCCACGATTGAGAAGACTCTATCACCAGAAAATGGTCGTCCAACATGCCGAAACCTTTGGCAAATATCACCGAAACCAGACGGATGATAAATGCCAGAAACAGTATGTTTCGCAGCAGATTGGGATTGGTTAGTGCAAAGCTGTTGGATAGGGTATTGTAAATTTTGTTCATGATTGATGGTTTCAATATAAAAAGGCAATTTGATTTGGAACTACAAAAGTAGAAATAGTATCGAAATTTTGATTTATAAATTTCATTTAACAATTACGGCCTACTATAAATAGTTTTGGTTAATTTTGCACCCAATTAAAAACTAATACCATGGACGGTTTTAAAGTATGTGCTAACGGACATTATTTTCAGGATACTCTGAACGATTGTCCTTATTGTCCCCAAAATCAAAATAATATGGATAAAACAAAGATTGATAATCCGGGTGGAAACCTGGGTGATAAAACACAGGTTTTCACTCCTGCAGGAAACCAGAATCTGAATAAAACCCAGATATTTCAGGGTGCAGATTCAAACGAAGAAGCTACTTTTTCGCCAATAAAAAACACTTCCGGCCGCAAGCTGGTAGGTTGGTTGGTTTCGTTTACCATCGATGCCAATGGAGTTGATTTTCGTCTTTACGAAGGTCGCAACATCGTAGGTTCTGATCAGGCATGTGATATCGTTGTGTCTAATGATCACACAGTTTCGCTGAAACACCTCACCATTTTGTTTCGCATGGGTGTATTTAAATTCAAAGATGAACTTTCAACCAACGGCACTTTCATCAACGATGAGTTTATGGAAGAAGGAAACCTGACCGACGGTGATTTGGTGAGAGTTGGAGATACCATTTTTAAATTCCGAACCGTTTAATTCAAAAAAAACAAACTCCATTGTTATGAAAAAAATATTTTCTCTGTTCGTAGTTCTCTTAATGTTTGGCTACGTTTCAGCACAAAAAATCAGCATTACCAATGTAGATAATGCCGCTTATCCTAAAATCAATGTTTCGGTGTCGCTTACCGAAAAAGGCGAAGCACAGCCAGGCGATTTTAAACTGTATGAAAAAGATAAAGAAGTGCAGTTTATGCTTGCCAAAGATAACAATGCGGCCGGTCCCGGTGGACGCAATATCTGTTTTTTGGTGGAAGCTTCGGGCTATACCCGCGGCACTGCTGTTGAACAATTTAA
>CAYYQJ010000071.1:0-9773 GCA_964473775.1 uncultured Bacteroidales bacterium
TAAATGCCATTGCCGACAAGTATTGCTACGATTCTCTTTATACCATGACAAAAACGGGAGCACAGCAATTTCCCGATAAAAACAAATTCTCTTTACAAGGTTTATATAAAGCGGCTTCAGGCGCTGAAATATCTTTGGGTGCTATGAATGTGCCTCAGGGTTCTGTAAAAGTAACTGCAGGAAGTATTCCATTAACCGAAAATGTGGATTATACGGTTGATTATACTTTGGGTAGAGTAAAAATTATCAATCAGGGGATTTTAAATTCGGGGACTCCTATTAATATTTCTCTCGAAAACAACAGCATGTTTAATATTCAAACCAAAACCCTGATGGGTTTGCGTGTGGATTACATGATTAGTAAAAACTTTAATGTGGGTGGTACCATTTTAAATCTGACTGAAAAGCCACTTACGCAGAAAGTAAACTATGGAGACGAACCCATTTCGAATACCATTTGGGGTGTAGATGGAGCTTACTCTACTGATGCACGCTGGCTAACCAAACTGGTGGATATGATACCGCTGATTAATACCAAAGCACCATCAACCATCAGTATCAATGGAGAGTTTGCTAATTTACTACCGGGCCATTCAAAAGCTATTGGTAAATCAGGAACTACTTATATTGATGATTTCGAAAGCAGCAAATCAACCATCGACCTTCGAAATGTGGGCAGTTGGTATATGGCAAGCACACCACAGGGCCAACCTGATTTATTTCCTGAAGCCGCTTTGAACACCGGACTTGCCTTCAATTATAACAGAGCAAAACTGGCCTGGTATGTAATTGATCCTTCTGTATTTTTCAGAGGTGGAAATCAGTTGCCTCCGAATATCACCAATGATGATATTTCTAACCATTTTACACGCGAAATTTTTGAACAGGAAGTTTTCCCGAACCGTCAGCCTGTGGATGGACAGCCTTCGGATATTGCTTGTTTAAATCTGGCTTATTATCCTAAAGAAAGAGGTCCGAATAATTATGATGTTGATGGTTCGGAAGGTTTTTCGGCCGGATTGAATGCTGATGGAACTCTTGCCTCACCCGATACCCGATGGGGTGGTATGATGCGCCGTATAGAATCTACCGATTTTGAAGAAACCAATATTGAGTATATTGAGTTTTGGATGATGGATCCTTTTGTTTACAATACTTCCACACCGGGAGGTCAAATGTATATCAACCTGGGTGATATTTCTGAAGATGTGTTGCGCGATTCCAGAAAGAGTATAGAAAATGGGTTACCTCCTGATGGTGATACCACAGGCAATATTATAGACGAAACCATTTGGGGTCATGTGCCGAATCAACAACCTTTAACCAATTCATTTGATAATAACGCATCTTCACGACCATTTCAGGATGTGGGTTTGGATGGTTTAACTGATGATGATGAAAGAACTTTCTTTAGTCCTTATATTAATAGGGTAACAAGTGCATTCCCCGGTTCTCAGGCAGTTACTAATGCAAACAATGACCCTTCGGCTGATGATTTTCATTATTTCAGAGGACCTGATTACGATAGTCAAAGCAAAAGCATTTTGCAACGCTATAAAAACTTTAACAGCACTCAGGGCAATTCGCCTACAGATGCCCAAACTCAGGCTGAGTATGGAGTAAATTATCCCATGCAGGCAACCACTCTGCCTGATGGTGAAGATATAAACCATGACAATACTTTGAGTGAAAGCGAAAAATATTTTCAATATAAAATTGACCTGACTCCAAGTAAAATGGTAGTAGGACAGAATTTTATCACCGACGAACTGGAAGCTTCTACAGGAAGATTGCCTAACGGAACCTCTACTACCATAAAATGGTATCAGTTTAAAGTTCCTGTTCAGTCGCCTGATAAAATTGTAAATGGCATTCAGGATTTTAAATCCATTCGTTTCATCAGGGTATTTTTCAAAGGAGTTTCCGATTCCATGATTTGCCGTTTTGCTACTTTTGATTTGGTTAGAGGCGACTGGCGTCGTTACAACTATGCATTATTAGGTCCCGGCGAATACGTTCCTAATGACGATCAGTCGTTAACCACCTTTGATGTATCAGCTGTGAATCTGGAAGAAAATGGTCAAAGGTCGCCTGTACCTTATGTAATACCTCCCGGAATTGAACGCGAAATTAATTATCAATCCACCACTGTTCAGCAGCTCAACGAACAATCATTGTCTATGAGTGTTTGCAATCTGATGGATGGTGATGCCAGAGCGGTTTATAAAACCTGCGATTTTGATATGCGAAAATTCAAAACCCTGAAAATGTATGTTCATGGTGAAGCCGTGAATACTGAAGCTTCATTGAGTAGTGGGGATTTGAGCGTTTTTATAAGATTGGGTTCTGATTTTAAGAGTAATTATTACGAATACGAAATTCCATTGGAACTTTCACCATGGAATACCAATAATGCTGATGACATCTGGCCAGTAAATAATAGAATGGAAATTACTCTTGACGATTTGGTTGAAGCAAAAAAGAGCCGTAATACCCAAATGAGAGAAGCCGGAACAAGTATTTCGCTTACTTTGCCTTTTATTACTCACGATAGTAAAGGTAATAAGATTACTATTGTTGGTAATCCAAGTATTAGTGCTGTTACAGTTATTATGCTTGGTGTAAGAAATCCGAAGAAGAGTAGTTCAAATCCAGGCGATGATGGTAAAGAAAAGTGTGCTCAGATATGGGTAAATGAATTGCGTCTTACCGATTTTAATCAAAGCGGAGGTTATGCTGCAACGGGTAGAATTGCTGCAAATCTGGCTGATTTTGGTAATATCAGTTTGGCCGCTTCCATTAGTACGCCCGGTTTTGGAAGTATTGATAAAAAAGTAAATCAGCTCCAAAAAGAAACCCTGACATCTTATGATATTGCAACAAATCTGGAATTGGGTAAATTCTTCCCTGAAAAATGGGGTATAAAGATTCCTATGCATTTCGATTATTCTGAAAACAGAAGCACGCCGGAGTATAATCCAATAAATCCTGATGTTAAATATAGAGACGACCTTGCAACTTATGCCAACCAGGCTCAACGGGATTCAATAAAAAGGATTACACAGGATGTTACCACCCGCACGAGTCTTAATTTTATGAATGTGCGTAAAACCAAAACAGGTGCTTCGTCCAAATCGCATATTTACGATATCGAAAACCTCGATTTTACTTATGCTTATACAGAACTATTTCATAGAAATGTTGACATTGAGTACGACAAACGAATTACTCACAATGGTGGATTAGGTTATAATTATTCAGCAAATCCGAAACCTGTTAAGCCTTTCGACAAATTGAAGTTCCTTAATAAGTCCAAATGGTTGCGAATTGTAAAAGATTTCAACTTCTTTTATATGCCAAAGATGTTGTCGTTCCGTACCGATTTAAATAAGCAGTATCAGGAAAACCTTTTGAGAAATAAAACCAATGCCATTATTATTCTGGAACCTACTTTTGTGAAACGTTTTGGTTGGAACAGAGATTATGGTATGAAATGGGATTTGTCGCAGAATCTGAAATTAGATTATCAGGCTCATGCTATTGCATTGATTGACGAACCTTCAGGAAAAATTGACAAGTCATTACCTGACTTTAAACAGAAAAAAGATTCTATCTGGAAAAATGTTTTGAACTTTGGTAGAATGACTAATTATACCCAAACAGTAGATCTTAATTATACTGTTCCTATCAATAAAATTCCTGCTTTCAACTGGCTGAATCTTACTGCTAAATATGGTGGTACTTACACCTGGCAAGCGTTGCCTTTGGCTGCAGATTCGAACGGCAGAATTGTTGATAATCCATTGGGTAATAACATAGAAAATTCGAATAGCGAACAATTCACACTGAATGGTAATATGGCTAACCTATACAATAAGATAGGTTATCTGAAGAAAATTAATGATAAGAAGAAAGGCGTGGTAGATAACAACAAAAAGCCAAAAACCAATATGCCTTCTGAAACTCAGGATTCGCTTAAGCCAAAGGTTAATATCTTCAAAGAAATTATCGACAATACCTTAAGTTTAATTATGAGTATTAAAACTTTTAATATTTCTTATCAAGAAGGAAATGGTCGTACTATGCCAGGTTTCATGCATAAACCGGTAGCTTTGGGTATGGACTGGAATCATATGTCGCCTTCAGTTGGTTTTGTTTTTGGTAGCCCTGGCGATATGTTTGGAACTACAGGAGATATTCTTAGTAAGGCGTTTGAGAAAGGTTGGATTTCGCAGGATACCACCTTAAATGTGCCATTCACTGTTAAGCAGACCAAAGTGCTAAATGCTCAAATATCTCTGGAACCATTGACGGGTTTAAAGATTGATATCACAGCAAATACCAATTATGCAACTCAGAATTCAGCTTACTATAGATATATAGGCGACAATCAACACAGCGATCCATTTGCTATGGTGGAATCTGGTAGTTTCAGTACTACGGTCCTGGGTTGGAAAACTGCCTTTGTTGGAGATAATAAGGATAATTCGAATGATATTTTTAATAAGTTCAAAGACTACAGAATTATTATTGCCAATCGTTTAGCGCAAAATAATCCAAATAGTACGCAAATACTTAATGATACAACTCATTTCCCCGATGGATACGGCCCTACATCACAGGAAGTGTTGATACCGGCATTTTTGGCAGCTTATTTGGGTAAAAGTCCTGATAAAATTTCTTTGACTCCTTTCTCTGAAAAAATCCTGAAAGCCATTCCAATGCCAAACTGGAGACTGACTTATAACGGGCTTACTCAAATCGGTTTCATTAAAAGATACTTTAAAACTATTGCGCTGAGTCATAACTATCGTGCTACTTACAATGTAAATTCTTACTCAACTAATGTTAGTTATAAAGATGGTCAGGATGGCTATTCTTACATCAGAGATCAGATAGGAAATTTCCTTGTGAAGAAAGAAATAGGTATGGTTTCCATTACCGAGCAGTTTAGTCCTTTAGTAGGTATGGATATGACTATGGTGAACAGTTTACTTATTAAACTGGAATGGAAAAAATCCCGTAACCTTTCTTTAAGCTTTGCTAACAATCAGCTTACAGAAGTTTCGACCAACGAGTATATTATTGGAACCGGTTATAGGTTTAAGTCGATACAATTTCAAGTATTTAAAAAGAATTTCAAGAGCGATTTAAATCTGAAACTCGACTTTTCGATACGACAAAACAAAACAACCTTGCGCAAGCTGGTTGAGGACATGGATCAGGTATCTTCTGGCGGGCAGATTATTTCGATTAATTTTTCGGCAGATTATCAGATTAGTGAAAAGCTGAACTTCCGTTTGTTTTACGATCACATAATAAACAATCCTTATGTGTCGTCACAATACCCTAATTCGAACATCAACGGAGGTATCAGTTTAAGATTTACACTGGCACAATAAAATTTTTGCTGCTCTGTTTTTAAAAAAAAGTGTATTTTTGAAGAAATTTTAATAAAAACCATAAAATGAAAATATTAGATAATTTATTGTACACAGAATCACACGAATGGGTGAAAGTTGATGGCGAAAATGCTTTAATCGGAATTTCTGATTTTGCTCAGCATGAGCTGGGAGACATCGTATTTGTTGAAGTTGACACTGTGGGTGAAAGCATGAGCAAAGGAGAAACTTTTGGAACTATTGAAGCAGTTAAAACAGTTTCCGATATGTATTTACCAATTAGCGGCGAGATTTTGGAATTTAATGACTTAATTGAGTCGAATCCTGAAACCATTAATAAGGATCCTTATGGCGACGGTTGGGTGGTTAAAGTTAAAATGACCAATACCGCTGAGCTGGATTCTTTAATGAATGCAGAAGCTTATAAGGCCCATGTGAATGCATAATGAATTTATTATTTACATTAAAGCTCCGCAGTTCCGGAGCTTTTTTTATGTTATTAATTAAAGGCTTAAGAAAATAATTTCAAAAATCAATCGTTATTCTGCTTGTCGAGGTTATTCTGGCCTTAAGATTGCTATACTTCATTAATAAACACAAATAAATAAACCGGGACATAAGAGTATCCAATCTCCGGTAAGGCAATTATCATCATAAATAATCATGCACATTGAGCTTTTTTTCTGACAATATAGATGAAATTCTTTTCAACGCAAGGAATAAATCCTATGGGGCTTATTTTCTGCGCAGGAGATATTACAAACAGCTTTTATTTGCTTTTTTGATTTCAATAAGTGTTTTTACTCTGTGTTTTCTGATACCTTTTCTTATAATTAATCAGCCAGAAGATACCCTGGTTGAAAGTCCGTATTTCTCCGAATATCTTTCGGCACCACCCAAAGATATTCCTCCACCTGACGAAACCTTATTGCCCGAAATAAAAAAGCTTGAAAAGAAAGCCGCTTATACTGTGCCCAAGGTTGTTTTTAACCAGGAAGATCAGGATTTAAGCAATCTGGATACCGAAACAGAAAAATCGGACACCACCACCAAAGGCAAAAGTGTGGACGGTAGCAGCAATGGGGTGTTGGATGGAGAAGGAAGCGATGATAATGCCATTTATACCTATGTTCAGGAAGTCCCAACCTTTCCGGGCGGAGAACAGGCCATGAAAAATTTCTTACAAAGAAATATTGTTTACCCAAAACTTGCTTATCAAAATAAGATACAAGGCAGGGTGTATGTAGCTTTTATTGTTGAAAAGAACGGTACGCTGTCGGCTATTAAAGTGGCACAGGGAATTGGTGCGGGCTGCGATGATGAAGCCGTCAGGGTGGTTAGAATCATGCCTAAATGGAAGGCAGGAAAGCGACAAGGACACGAAGTGAGAGTTCAGATTATTATGCCCATCAATTTTATACTTCAGGCAAAAGGCTGATTTTAAAATAAGGGATAAAAAAAACACAACCAAATTGGTTGTGTTTTTTTTTTATAGAATCACTGTGATTTCTAGTAATAGAAAATCCTGTTATCCACAATGTCGGTTTTATCTTTAATGGCTTTGAAAACATCATTTTCAACTCTTGATTTAAAATAACTCATGGTCTGCATTTTTATCATATCAAGGTTGTTAGGAGTTGTAGGTTTGGTGATGTCCTGTAAGAATACCTGATAGATGGCCATTTTGCCTTTAATAGGTACTGACAATTCGTTTTTCTTCAATGTAAATATGGTACCAACCAATTCTGGTTCTGGTCCGTATTTAGGATAATTGTAAGCAGAGAATGCCAACTGGGCAACAGTATCAACAGTTACATTCAGTTTTTGAGCTACCTGATAAATATCTTTGGTTGCGTTTGAAGCAGTTTTTACCTTTTCAATAAGTTGTTCTGCTTTTTTATCTCTTTTTGCCAATGGCTCAATATATTTTTTCACCTGATCAAAAGGAGCAATGCCTTTTTCGCGTTTTTCAACTATAAGAGCTACAACAAATTTTCCGGCACTATTGTCAAACACCTGTTCTGAAACCATACCTTTTTCAGTTTTTTCATCATAAGCCCAACGAATGATATCTCTTGCTGTTTCCAGTCCGGGGATGGTATAATCCATTTCTTTAACAAATTGTGCTGAACGTTTGTTTAAACCTTTATCGGCAACAGTTTTATTAAATGCATCTGCCGTACGGTTGGCCCCTGCAAATTCGCTGGCCTGCATCTGGAAATTATTATAAGTTTCGCTGCTTGGTTTGATATCATGTTTTACGATGGCAACTTTTAGTTTTTTAACCAGGTCTTTTTTGCCGGTAACATATAATACATGGTATCCTAAAGCTGATTGAATCACTTTTACGTCGCCAACTTTTGCATTTAAACAAGAATCGAAGAAGAATTTATAATTGGCATCGCCATCAGCAATCCATTTTAAATCACCCATGTCTTTTTTAGCACTCTGGAAATCTGATTTAGCTGCAGCAATAGAACCAAACAATAAAGGATTTTTCTTAATCACTTCCATCAAACTATCCGCTGTTTTTTTAGCCTGATCTTTCGAGCGGGTTACTTCTTTCATAGGATTTGGAGCATCTTTATAAGCTATCAATATCTGACTGGCTTTTACAGAATCAGGTCTGTTTTGAATCTGAATCAAACGAGCAACATTGTACTGATTGTTTTCAATATATGGAGGAAGTGTAGTACCTACTTCAGAAGCAAACATGATGGAATCGATTTTTGCAGGTAGTTTTCCTTTGCTGAAAAAATTACTGTCATAAAGAGCATCGCTGTTGGCTTTCATAAAATTGTCAACATCATTCAAATCTGATTTCTGAAAATCGTTGTATGTAAAATTAACTTTATCAGTTATTTTTTTCATATCGTCGGCCGAAGGAACTGCTTCGAATATCACATAATCAATGTCTCTGCCTTTTTCCTGTTCGTATTCGTATTTATGTTCTTCATAAAATTTCTTCAACTCGTCATCGCTAACTTTTACAGCGCTGTCGGAAATGGTTTGATATTTTACACCAATACTTAATAAAGAAGCGGTGATGTTATTATCATCAGCCAATCTCTGTAAAAACACCTTAGGAATATAATATCCTTTTGCAATCAGATTGTTGTATTTGGTTTTCAATCTGTCGTCTTTAACACCTTGTTCAAACTGTTTCCATTCAGTTTTTTGTTCGTCGGTCAACTGATCGAAGTTCTGCATGTAGTTTTGAATTCCTTTTAAATTTAACTGTCCGGTGTTAGGGTCGGTGAAACTTTGAACCACATAAGGATGTGGATTTTTGCCTAAGAATAAATCCTGAAGTTCTTCGGGACTGATAGAAGGTTTTGAAGTATTATTATGGTCGATTGCCAAACCCAATTCTTCGTATTCTTTTTGCATGATACGGTCTTTTTCAAACTGATCCCAGGTTTGGGTCATGATTTGAAAATTTTCTTCCGAAGTAAGATTTTCTTTTTTGGCTTGCTGTTGGTAGCGTTTCGACGATTCGTTTACCTTTACGTCGAAATCCAGTTTGTTTATTTTTTCTCCACCTATCTTTGCAAAAGTCTGATTATTGCCACTTCTGCCGCAACCCAATTTAGTGGTATTGCCCATAAAAAGAAACCCCACCATTGCTACTCCAATTAAGACAATCAGTAATCCTGAGTGTTTGCGTATTCTTCCAATTATTGCCATAATTTATATTTTTTTTAAAACAAGGGTGCAAAAATAGTATAAATTATTGAATAGAGAAAGGCTTTTCTGGGAAATTTTAATATAACAGGATTTTAAACAGAATTATAGGCACCGAAATCACACTGAAATTGATTGGTATGATGGTGTGGATAAGCAGCAAATAGGGATTGAACCGGGGGCTAAGAATAATACTTAACGGTCGAAGATTCTATTCGGCGAGGCGAATCGAAGCCGTTTCCTGTCCTTATTACACAAAGTTAAATAAACGAAAAATGCTTAACTAAAACCCCGCTGATTGCTATCCTTTGTTATGGTAAGTAATTACTCATATTAATCATAGGCAATATTATTTATCCAATTCAGTACCATTTCATCTGACATTAATTTTCCAATAATTCTATAATTAGAATCTTTAAAAGGATTTTTTGAATTTATATCCTCTTTCATCACTCCAATCTCCGGTTTGTAATAATTTGAATGCACAAAATTGATGGACTTGTTTTTTACTATTATAAACCCGACATGAATGTCGAGACCCACCACATAGAGCCCGTCGCCAGTAGTCAACAAATAATTTTCTATTTCGGCGATAGGTCTGTTTGAGAATCGCTTTATATTATTCGGTGCAAGTTTTTTAATAAACACTTCAGATGCGGATTGTGCCCATTTAACACGAGGAATTTT
>CAYYQJ010000072.1:0-9680 GCA_964473775.1 uncultured Bacteroidales bacterium
GATAGCTTCAGGTGACTGGAGTTCAGACGTGTGCTCTTCCGATCTCATTGATGGCCTTTTCGGTAAGCGTTTTGCGGCTAACGGTATCCACATAATCGTTTTCAATGTAGTTCAGCACATCATTAAGTTTATCATAACGTTTTGAACCAAACGAAAACAGACTGCTTTTGCCCGAAAACGTTGGGATGAGTATTGTGCCTAACATTATACCCAATAGCAATGTCATTGAAAAATAAATGGGTAAATATATATAGTGGCGTTTGTTTTCCATAATTAGGTTCCCTTTGATGGGTTGGTATTAATTATTATATTGATTCATGGCTTTATCGGCTCCTTCAAAAATAAAACTTTTGATGGCTTCAACCGATTTATTAATTTTTTCTATCATAGTGGTTTCTTCGGCCTTAGTCCATTTTCCTAATACAAAATCTATCTGATGGCCTTTAGCAAAATCGTTTCCTATTCCTATTCTCAGTCGGGCAAACTCTTCTGTGTTTAAATTCATGATAATATTGTTCAATCCATTGTGTCCAGCATCGCCTCCTTTTTTTTTCATTCTCAGTGTGCCCAAAGGCAAAGCAATATCGTCAACAATCACCAACACATTTTGCAGAGGAATGTCTTCGGCAGTTATCCAATATTTCAACGCTTTTCCACTAAGATTCATATAAGTATTTGGTTTTATCAGCAACAGATTTTTTCCTTTAAACCGCGATTTGGCAATCGAAGCCAATTTTCCCGTAGTAAAAGTAATTTTTAAATCCATTGCAAGGGCTTCCAGGGCAAGGAAACCTATATTATGACGGGTATTGGCATATTCATCGCCAATATTCCCAAGTCCGCAAATCAAAAATTTATTTGATTCTGAAGAGAACATCTTTTATAAATATTAAAAAAGCTGTCGGGTATTAACAACCGGACAGCTTTTGTGATCTGAAATATCAGTTTATTTTTTTGCGTCAGCTTTTGCAACTTCAGCACTTGCTGCTTCTTCAGCAGCTCTGGTAATATTAACGCCGATAATGGTATTGTTTTTATTATCGAGTATCTGATAATTATCGTTAATTAAATCAACTACTTTAATAAGCATGCCTATTTCCAAAGAATTAATATTAATTTCAATAGCTTCAGGCATATTACCTGGTAAAGCTTTTACTTTCAGTTTGCGGAATTTCTGAACAAGTTTTCCCCCTTTTAAAATTCCAGGTGCTACACCTATAATTTTTATTGGAACATTCATCATAATAGGTTTATCATTGCTGAATTCCATAAAATCGGCATGATAAACAATATCAGTTACAGGATGAAACTGAATGTCCTGCAAAATGGTTTCATACTGTTTTCCGTCAACATCTATTTTAATAAAACACACTTCCGGTGTGAACACAATGTTTAGGAAACTTTTCGAACTGGTAAAAAAATGTACTTGTTCTTTGCCGCCGTAAATCACACATGGAACGCAAGCGTTGTTGCGGACTTTTTTAGCATCTTTTTTCCCTACGTTCTCGCGAAGAGAACCGCTAATGGATACTACTTTCATAATTTTTGTTTTTTTTAAATTAATTTATAATTTGATTTATTGTAATGTTGTAAATTTGAAATGCGAACTTATAGACTCACAATTCACCACACTGTCTATAACATCAGCAAACAAATCGGCTGTGGTAAGCACTTTTATTTTGTTGCTTGCATGTTTTAATGGAATAGTGTCGGTAGTTATCACTTCACAAAGGGCTGATTTTTCAATTTTATCATAAGCCTTGTCTGATAACACTGCATGTGTGCACAATGCGCGAACACTGGCAGCACCCTGTTCTTTAATCAAATCGGCTGCTTTGGTAATGGTTCCGGCAGTATCAATAATATCATCAACCAGCACCACATTTTTCCCTGCTACATCGCCAATCACAATCATATTCCCAACCATATTGGGTTTAGGACGTTGTTTAAAACAAATTACCAACTCTGCATCCAAAAACTTGGCATAAGTTCCTGCACGGCGAGTACCACCCGTATCGGGTGACGACATGGTAAGATTATCCAAATTCAGGCTTTTCAGATAAGGAACAAAAATAGACGAAGCATACAAATGATCCACCGGAACATCAAAGTATCCTTGTATCTGGTCGGCATGCAAATCCATTGTTATCAGTCGGTCGATACCGGCTGTGGTGAGCAAATTGGCCAAAAGTTTGGATGTGATAGGTACGCGAGGCTGATCTTTACGATCTTGACGGGCAAAGCCGAAATAAGGAATCACCGCAATAATATGACGGGCCGATGCGCGTTTGGCAGCATCAATCATCATAAAAAGTTCCAACAAATTATCAGCAGGTGCAAAGGTTGATTGAATGATAAACACCTCATGGCCACGGATGGTTTCATCAAAAGCAGGACGAAATTCGCCATCGCTGAAACATGCGTATGATACCTCTCCCAGCTTTTTACCGTAGCTGCTGGCAATTTTATCTGAGAGATAACGGGTTGCCCTGCCGGAAAAAATTGAAACATCTGATGCCATAAAATTTTATTTGAAGCAGCAAAAGTATAAAAAAAAAAGATAAAACATAGTAATGAACGAATATTTTATTGTTCGGAGGGGATAGTTTCGAGTTAGAAGTATGGAGTTTGGCGCATGGAAGTTAAAAGTTCGAAGTCAAAAGTGGCCAGGCTGCTACCACCACCTGCCAAGTTGCGAAGAGCACCTACCAAGTTGCAACCACACCTGCCAAAACTCCCGTAGGCCACTCGAATTTATGTAAAACAAAAAATAAATTACCCCCTTAGCAAAGCAAAAAAAGGTTTTTCAATTACCTGAAAAACCTTTAATTTAAGTTTATAAAGTTTGTAAATTTTTTAAGTGACCAAAGTGAGCTAAAGTTAGGATATTGGAGTTATTGAGTGATTTTTGCCAATTAGTATAAAAAAGAATAAGTTCCCTTCAAAATAAATTTAAAGGGAACTTAATCCTGCAATAAAGAGTTTAAACTCCCGGCTAAATTTTGTTAATCAATCTCAGCACTTATGGCTTCTACCGAAGGTTCAATCTTTTTTACAAGCCCCTGCAACACAGTGCCAGGTCCGACTTCGATAAAAGAAACAGCTCCATCACTCACCATATTTTTAACAGTTTGTGTCCATAAAACGGGAGAGGTTAACTGTGCATTCAGATTTTTCTTAATGCTATCGGGGTTGATAAACGGCATGGCATACACATTTTGATATACAGGGCAAATGGGCGTATGAAATTCTGTTTGGTTGATGGCTTCAGCCAGATCGATACGAGCGGGTTCCATCAGAGGAGAGTGAAAAGCGCCACCCACTTTTAAAGGCAAAGCACGGCGAGCTCCGGCTGCTTTTATCAGTTCGCAGGCTTTTTTAACACCTGTTATCGAGCCCGAAATTACCAATTGTCCTGGACTGTTAAAGTTGGCAGCCACTACAATATCGTCGATACCGGCAAGAATTTTTTCTACTTTATCATCATCAATACCAATGATAGCAGCCATAGTGGAAGGAACTACTTCGCAAGCCCTTTGCATGGCATCGGCACGTTTGGCAACCAGTCGGAGCCCGTCTTCAAACGTAAGCGATTTGTTGGCAACCAAAGCAGAAAACTCTCCTAAAGAGTGACCTGCCACCATATCGGGCTGGAAACCTTTGCCCATCATAGCAGCATAAATTACTGAATGAAGAAATATGGCCGGTTGTGTAACCTTGGTTTGACGCAAATCTTCGTCGGTTCCGGCAAACATCAAATCGGTGATTCGGAAACCAAGAATATCATTGGCCTTTTCGAACAGTTGTTTTGCCTTTGGGAATTCATCATACAAATCTTTTCCCATACCTACATACTGAGCCCCCTGGCCCGGAAAAATATAAGCTTTCATAATAAAAAAAATTAAGGAATAATTATCTTCTGCTACCCATCAGGCGCAGCAAAAATAAAAATAGGTTAATAAAATCGAGATATAAGGTAAGTGCTCCTAAAATAGACATCTTTAAAACCATAGCACCACTATTGTCAATCATAGTGCCTATTTTTTTCAGTTTCTGAACGTCGTAAGCAGTTAAACCCGTAAAAATTAAAACGCCGATAATGCTGATGATGTAGTCCATCATCTCGCTTTTCATAAAAAAGTTAACAAGCATGGCAATGATTAAACCTACCAAACCCATTATAAGAATAGAACCAAATTTGGTGAGGTCGGTTTTGGTAACATAACCAGTGATTGCCATCACGCCAAACATGGCCGAAGTGATACCAAAGGTGATGCCTATTGTGCCCAAATTGTAAATCAGAAAGATGAAACTCAGGCTCATTCCCATGATAACCGAGTAAACTATAAATAGTATAACCATTACGGGAGCAGGTAGTTTTTGAAATCCAAGCGACATCAATAAAACGAAACCCAATGGGGCAAACATAACTATCCATCCCAGAGTTGAAAGTCCGCGACCACTTTCGTTGATGAGCATCATCATAAGTGAAGGAGTTGCAGCCCATACAAAAGACGTAATGGCTGTGATGGTTAAAGCAAGAAACATCCACGAAAAAACTCTTGCCATAAATGTTCTGGATAAGGCTGCGCTATGTACATTGGGATGGGCCAAATCCTGATAATATTGTTCGTTATAAGTACTCATAATTTTAAATTTAAATATTTACGGGTGCAAAATTACAAATAATTTTTAATGCAGATTAGAACTGATAAGATGTAAAAATTCGGTACGGGTTTTATCAATCAGAAAAGCCCCGGTAAAATCGGAAGTAGTTGTTACAGAATTTTGTTTCTGAATTCCGCGCATCATCATACATAAATGATGGGCTTCAATCACCACAGCCACACCAAGTGGTTTCAAAGTATCCTGAATACAATCTTTTATCTGCGAAGTAAGCCTTTCCTGAACCTGAAGGCGGCGCGAAAAAGCATCAACTACTCGGGGTATTTTACTAAGCCCGACTATATATCCGTTGGGGATATAAGCCACATGAGCCTTGCCAATAAAAGGCAGCATGTGGTGTTCGCACATAGAGTAAATTTCTATGTCTTTCACTATCACCATTTGTTTATAATCTTCTTTAAACATGGCTGATTGAAGTATTTCCATAGGATTTAAATCGTAACCATGAGTAAGATATTGCATGGCTTTGGCCACACGTTCGGGGGTTTTTAATAAACCTTCGCGGTTGGGGTCTTCGCCAATCAGTTCCAATACCGATTTATAATGGGCAGCTAAGTTTTCTATAAGCATAGGGTTAGCGGGAGTTGGTGTTGTTACAACATCGTCCATCTCGTTTTCTTTTATCATTGATTTATCAATAACGTTCATAAAGTTTTATTTAGTTTTTTCTCCAAAGTATTCAACGTAATTATTCTCGGTTTCGCATAATTTAATGCAATAAAGTTGGGCATTTAGGCGGTTGATATGGGTTTCCAGTTGATTCCATATTCCTATGGCAATGTTTTCGGTTGAGGCCAGTTTTCCTTTCATAAAATCAACTTCCAGATTGATGTTTTTATGATCGAGTTTATCTATAACATATTGATTAACGATTTCGCTCAATATCTTTAAATTGATAACAAAACCGGTTTCAGGATCCACTTCACCACACACGGTAACAAAAAGTTCGTAGTTATGACCATGCCAATTGGGATTAGAACATTTGCCAAAAGTCGCAAGATTTTTTTCATCAGAAAAATCTTCACGAAACAATCGGTGAGCAGCATTAAAATGTTCTCTGCGGGTAAGAAATACCATGAGGTTATTTTTTTATACAAAGGTACAATAAATTTATTTTGATAAAGGAAATTTTAGTTTCTGCAAATATTTTTTTACCACCTTGAATACACCTTGTATAATCTCCTGTTTAATGCTGAATTCCACCTCAAATCATATTTTTTATCTGTGTTAATAATAGAAACTTATAATGCGGATTGAAAAATATACTAATTTTGGGCAGAATTAATTTATAAAAACTTTTCTATGAAAAAACTAACAACTCTGGTTTGTGCCTTGATGCTTTTGATGATTCATGTTAACACTAAGGCTTGTACCAATTTTCTTTTCACCAAAGGCGCTACTGCTGATGGTTCAACTATGATTACTTATACTGCCGATTCGCACACACTTTATGGCGAATTGTATTTCCGTCCGGCAAAAGATTATGCCGAAGGTACCATGCAGGATATTTATGAATGGGATACCGGCGAATATCGTGGTAAAATAAAACAAGTGCGACACACCTATTCTGTAGTGGGAAATATGAACGAATGGCAACTTGCTATTGGCGAAACTACTTTTGGCGGTCGTGAAGAACTGGCAGATACCTCTGCAATTATGGATTATGGCAGTCTTATTTATGTGGCTTTGCAACGTTGCAAAACCGCCCGCGAAGCCATCAAATGCATTGGCGACTTAATGGCTGAATATGGCTATTACAGCGAAGGCGAATCATTTTCTATTTGCGATCCTAACGAAGTATGGATTATGGAAATGATAGGCAAAGGAAAAGGAAACAAAGGTGGAGTTTGGGTAGCTCAACGCGTTCCTGATGGATATATTTGCGGTCATGCCAATCAGGCACGTATCACTACCTTTCCACAAAACGACCCAACCAATTGTCTTTACGCAAAAGATGTAATTACTTTTGCCCGCAGCAAAGGCTATTTTAAAGGAAACGATGCCGATTTCAGCTTTGTTGATGCTTATGCTCCTGTTGATTTTGGTGCAGCACGTTTTTGCGAAGCCCGCGTTTGGTCAGGATTTAACAAAGCGAATAAAGATATGGGCAAATATGTTGATTACGCCATGGGCGAAAATCTGAAAAACAAAATGCCTCTCTGGATTAAGCCTGACAGAAAACTCACCTTGAGTGATATCATGGGCATCATGCGCGACCATTATGAAGGAACCCCTATGGATATGACCAAAGATTTTGGTGCTGGAGCTTACGAATGTCCTTATCGTTGGCGTCCGTTGACCTGGAAAGTGGATGGTCAGAATTATTTTAACGAAAGAGCCATTTCAACTCAGCAAACCGGATTCTCTTTTGTGGCACAATGCCGCTCTTGGGTTCCTGCTCCAATCGGTGGTATTTTCTGGTTTGGCGTTGACGATTCTTACAGCACGGTTTATGCTCCTATGTATTCAGGCATAACAAAAGTTCCTGAAAGCTTTGCTCAGGGCAATGGCGATATGATGACTTTTAGCGATAATGCAGCCTTCTGGGTTTTCAATCAGGTATCTAATTTTGCTTATACCCGTTATAAAGATATGATTCCTGAAATCATTGCTGTTCAAAAAGAACTGGAAACAAAGTTTATCAACGATCAGGTTCCTACCATAGATAAAAAAGCCGCTGAATTGTATAAATCGTCTCCAAAAAAAGCAGTTGATTTTTTAACCACTTATTCGGTTAACACCGGCAATGATGTGGTGAAACGCTGGAAAGAACTCTACGGCTATCTTTTTACAAAGTATATGGATGGAAACATCAAAACAAAAGATGGTAAAAAACTCAACCCTAAGGTAAAACAACCCGGTTATGGCGACCAATGGTATTGGGATCTGATAAAAGAAACCCGTACCAAATTCAAAGTGATTGGCGATAGCAAACTTTAAATATTCAATACAAATTAAACTACAGCAGCCTTTCAACAGGGCTGCTGTTTTTTTAAAAACCCTGATATGGCTTTGCTGGATGTAAAGAATTTAAGTGTTGATTTTACTACCGAAAATGGCGTGGTTCATGCGGTAAACGGAATCTCTTTTGTTCTTGAAAAAGGCAAAACCATCGGCATTGTTGGCGAATCGGGTTCCGGCAAATCGGTTACTTCTCTTGCCCTAATGGGTTTATTGCCAAAAGGCATTTCTAAAATCACACATGGTGAGGCTTTGTTTCAAAACGAAAACGGGCTTGTTGATTTATTTACTTTGCCCGAAAAAAAGCTTTGCAAATATCGCGGCAATCATATTGCTATGATTTTTCAGGAACCCATGACCTCATTAAATCCCGTTTATAAATGTGGTCGTCAGGTGGTGGAAGCCATTCGCATTCACGAGCATCTTGATAAAAAAGCGGCCCGCCAACGTGCTCTGCATTGGTTTGCCGAAGTGTTGCTTCCTGATCCTGAAAAAGCTTATGATTCTTATCCTCACGAATTGTCGGGAGGTCAGCGCCAAAGGGTGATGATTGCCATGGCCATGTCGTGCAATCCCGCCTTGCTTATTGCCGACGAACCTACCACCGCTTTGGATGTTACCGTTCAGAAAAACATACTCGAACTGATGAAACGCCTGCAGCAGAAATACGATATGAGCATCATTTTTATTTCGCACGATTTGGGTGTAATAGCCGAAATAGCCGATCATGTGATTGTGATGTATCGCGGCAATGTGGTAGAACAGGGTAGGGTAGAAGCCATTTTTAAAAACCCACAACACGATTATACCAAAGGATTGCTGGCATGCCGTCCGAAACTTGATGTTCGTTTGATTTCTTTACCCACGGTGGACAATTATGTAAATAATACCAAACCACAATCTTCAGGCGTTATCAGCCCCAACCAACGCCACGAAGCTCATGATGTATTGTATGCTCAAAAACCTTTGCTCGAAGTGGATGGGTTGAAAACCTATTTTAATCTGCATAAAGCATTGTTTACTAAAAAGCCTAAGATTTTTAAAGCTGTGGATGATGTATCTTTGAAACTTTATCTGGGCGAAACTCTTGGTTTGGTTGGCGAATCGGGATGTGGAAAAACTACCCTCGGGCGAAGCATCATCAAACTGATTGAACCTACCGAAGGCAAAATTGTTTTTCTTGGAAAGGATATTTCTAAATATTCACGTTCCGCAATGCGAAGCCTGCGCAAAGAGGTGCAGATTGTTTTTCAGGATCCTTATTCTTCTCTCAATCCGCGCATCACTGTGGGCAAAGCCATAGTGGAAGCCATGCGCATACATAAAATAGGCAACAGCGGAAAAGAACGCAAAAGCCTCACCAATGCTTTGTTGAAAGAGGTAAATCTTGATGAAACTTATTTCAATCGTTATCCTCACGAGCTTTCGGGCGGACAACGTCAGCGGGTTTGCATTGCCCGTGCGCTTTCGCTCAAACCACGTTTTGTGATTTGCGACGAATCGGTTTCGGCATTGGATGTTTCTGTTCAGGCACAGGTATTAAATCTGTTGAATTCTTTAAAAAAAGAATTTCAGTTTTCTATGATTTTTATTTCGCACGATATGTCGGTGGTAAAATACATGTCCGACCGAATGATGGTGATGAAAAACGGCAAACTGGTAGAATACGGCGACCCCGACGACATCTGCCTTGCTCCTGCCACAGAATATACTAAACAATTGCTGGATTCTATACCAAGAGGCTTATAGGTAGTGAACTGACTGAAGGGGGATAGGGAATGAGTTTAAGAAGGTCCATGCACGTAAAATCAGATTAGGAAAACTTGTTTCTCAGTGCAGAAACAGAATTACGCCTCTACTCATAGCAAACAACGGCATGGTAGGTATTTAGTGTAGCAGGCATATTTCCTGTTAGCCTAAAAGCCAATTGTTCAACACATAATAATATCCTTAAGAATAAGGGATGCATCACTTTTAATAGCAAAGGGCATAGCTTAACTTATCATGCCTGAAGTGATGCTAACAACAAGGTT
>CAYYQJ010000073.1:0-9497 GCA_964473775.1 uncultured Bacteroidales bacterium
ACACGGCTCTGAACACTCTTTCCCTACACGACGCTCTTCCGATCTAATCTTGTTTAAAAAATAGAGGTAGTTATCGTGATTAAAAAATATGGGTTGCCGGTTGTTGCCTTGATTAAAGATGTGATAAATATGTCCGACTTCGAAGTCCATAGATTTTGGGTTTTAGTTTTTAGTATTTTATCTCGGTATATTAGTGGGAGTGCGACTCTTGGCATTACTCACCGGGTGACTTGAAACTGGGGGGGGGATTACTCACCGGGTGACTTGAAGTCACCCGGTGAGTTTCAATATCACTGGGTTAGTGGAGTTGCGTATTCAGGTGAATAATCCATGGTTTAATTTTTATTAGTGATTTTTAATTTATAAACATTTGCATTGATGATAATTGGACACAGGCGGAGGCTGCTGCTGAAAAGTACCAAAGCAAAACTGTCAGAATCTCTGTTATATAACCATAATTATTGCTTGAAAACTTTTCTTGAAACTACTAAATCTCTTGTTTTCAATTGTACAAAATAAATACCGCTGCAATTCTTGTCCATGTTTATTTCTTTATAAAACTTTGATCCATCGGATTGAATCTTTGTAAAGTAGATTTTTTCTCCCAAAACATTGCTAATGCTTAATTCAATATCCTTATCATTTTCAAATTCTCCTGTGATTGTCAGAGATGAAGTAACCGGATTTGGAAAGATTTTGAATTGATATGCAGTTTGATTTTCAGAAATATTATCATGTGTACATTCATGAACAGAGCAGGGTATTTCAATTTCATATTTCCACATTTCACTTCTGCATGACCCACTGCCTGGATGGTCGTATTGATAACCACCAAATAAGAACATTGTATTAGTATTAGTATCATACCATGATACTGACCCCATTCTTCCTAGAGGTCTATTGCAAGGAGAAGCGACTCCCTTTCTACCAAAGCTACCATGTTGATTAGGAATAGAATCACCCCAAACTAAAATCCATTCATTATTAACAGGTGAATATTTCCACATATCGTTTAACCATATTCCATAGACCGTTAAAGCAGTATCAACTGCTGAACCTCCGAACATCCAAAAGTCACCATTATTGTCAGTCCAACAAGATATTGTTTCAAATCTACCCATTGGTAAATTAGTAGAGGATTGTGAACAAATAGGACCAGTTAAACCAACATCACATGAAAAATTCGGTCCATTAATCCAAATCCATTGATTGCTACTGATATTATATTTCCACATGTCATTATAATAGGGCGCATTTCCAAGAGGATAACATGACATATAACGCTGCCAACCACCAAACATCCATAAATTACCGTCTTGATCTTTCCATCTTGTGTATGAATCTCGAGCACTTGGTGTATTTAATGAATCTGATATACCTTGATTACCATAATATCCTGGTGAATTTGTACTATCAGCACCTTTCATCCAAGACCACTCATTTGTTGAAATATTATATTTCCACAAGTCGTTATATTGTCCATTATCAATATCTTCGCCCCCAAACAACCATAAATTATTTGAATTATCTGTCCAGGCACAAACAACTTCACTTCTTGCTCCTGGTGTATTAAATGAAGAAGAAACACTTTGAACACCCCAAATTGGTGGTTGATTAGGAATATTTGAACCTTGTACCCATGTCCAATTATTTGTAGCAATATTAAATTTCCACAAGTCACTAAAGTTATTATCTTGTCCGTTGTGATTGATATTATTGTAACCACCGTACATCCACAGATTTCCTGAAGTATCAGTCCAGGAAGCCATGCCAAAAATCCTGCAAGGTGGTAAATTTGAAATAGCTTCAACACCTTGTACTCCGTAGCTACCAGTATCGCTACCAATTCCGTTTCCTTTCATCCAAGCCCACATGTTTGTTGAAGGATTATATTTCCATAAATCATTTTCGCAACCTAAGGAACCTGCTCCTTCAAAAAACCAAAAGTTACCTTTTTTATCAGTCCATTCACAACCTTCATAAGCACCTGAAGGATGATTTAATGAATCAGGTATTCCTTTAATACCAAAATGTGGAGGAAGATTAACAGTTGTATCACCATTAACCCATGTCCAAAGCCCTGTTTGCGCCGGAACTTTTGCAATGCAAGCTAAAATAATTAGTAAAGAGAATATTTTGCGCATGGTAGTAGTTTTATGAATGTTTAAAATTTGATTAATTTGGGTGAGTCTGAACAGATTTGCAATCCTTTTGTATATATGTTTTATTGGGGTTTAAATTACTTCGAAAATAAATCTTGGTGAGAGATTTTATCCAATATCTATTTTTATATCCTTTAAATCCTCCATATGAAACAGCACGTCAAATTTACTCTTTTTTCACACTCATATCACCATCCAATAAAAAAAAACATAAAATATTTTTATAAAAAAATCTCCCGATTGAAAAAAAATAGGTTCGTATCTATTTGTATTTAAAAAAAAGTTTAATTTTGGGGTTTAAAATCCTAAAACAATGGCTGATTCAAAATCGTCTGATTTCGATAAGGAAAACCCATCGGAAAAAGATAAGAAAAACAAAAATAAGAAAAAACAGCAAGAAAAGGCTGTTGAAGAAAATATAGAAAGCATTGATGCACAAGAAAATGTTGCTGTAGAAAATGCAAAAAAAGAGGTTTTGCATAGAAATGCGTGTTTAATGATTGAGGGTGACGACGATTTAGCTGCCGAATTTATAAGGTTATTAAAATATTCAAAATGGTTTTATGAGTGTAAGAGACCGGCAAATAAAATTTTAAATTCGAATAAATATCGTATGCTTTACAATTTGAAACCCAAATGTACGCGACGTTTAGCCTGGTTTTTGTTCCAAATGTATGATGCACAATTATTAACCACCGATTTCGGCAAAGGATATATGCAGGTGGCCTGCCAGTTTATTTATTGCAATGGAAAGCCATTAAATGCTGATTACATGTTGCGGTTAAACAGTACAACCAAAGCCAATTTAGAAAAATATGATTTCATTATTTCAGTAGTTGAGAAAATGATGAAAAGTTTGGAAAAAGTGTATAAAAAACCATTATCGTATCAAAGCAAGCTATCAAAAAAGTTATAGGAAAGTTCTAAGAATTTTTTTATTATTTTTTGATGTGATTATAGCATTGTTTTACAAGCTTTTCTGTTTGTAAATTACAAGTTTTTGTGTAAGTTTTCGTGTAAGTTTACGGTAAGTTTTTAGTCAAGTTTTATGTAATGATTCATTTAGCAATCAGGGTATTGTGTAATTTCGCTTTAAATTTAAAACAACAGAAAATTTAAAAACGCAATGCAGGCTTATCGCTATACATATAATAATACTTCCACAGATTTAATGAATCAGGTGAAGGGTATTGTATTTCCGGTGATAGGAGGGAAGTTTGCTGAGGAAAGTTTTAAAAGTTTTTATAAAATTATACCAGAGTTCTATGGTGTCGTTCAAATTTTACATAGCGTTTTACTACGGTCCCATAGCGGTATAAAAAAGTCCCTTAGCGTTACTACAAGTTCTAACAGCATTATTCTATTCTTGAATAGTGTTATTCTACTCTTAGGGGGTGCGATAGGATGCTTAATTCAGGCTATAGGAAGCTTAATAGGGATGCTTAGAAGTTTGAATAGTGTTATTCTACTTTCTAATAGGATTCTGGGACTTTCAAAAATTCCGCAGAATTACTACAATTTATCTTGCAAACATCATTTTATTAGTTAGTTGAAGATTAAATAAAAAATACAAATCATTAATTCATAGTATTAATTCATAAAAAAACAAACATCATGACCGACAGAGTAACAAGAAAAAGAATACCAACAGGACAAGCAGCAATGATTGTCTATTTATTGGTAGTAAGAACTTATTTAAACAGCAAACTGGAGGGTCACACCGCAAAAAGGGGGCTCGAATTGGGTATGACTCAGCTTCAGTTAGATTTTTTAGATGCCTTTATTTTAACACTGATTAGCGGCGACCCCGATCATCCGGGCATTTGGGATTTGCATAGCGACAAAACCAAAAAAACTCAGTTGACTACCGCTCAGATGAATACAGCCAGAACCAAATTCAGAAAGTTTTTTCAACCCATTCTAAACATGATAGCTGCCAATCCAATAATAGTGGATAGCGACCGTGTAGCATTAGAAATTTCTGATCCGGTTGAAAACCGCTCAAAAATGGAAGAAAGTATCAAGGAAGAGTGTGTTGGTATTACCAATTCTCTCAGAAATGGTGAATATCACGTGGAATGTAAAAAGTCAAAGGACGCTAAACGAGCTGGCAAGCCTGAACATGCTACTCATGCGGAAGTGGCAATTTTGATTTTGAAACCTGATGCTCCTATCAGCAAAATACCAAATCCCGATACATTTGTTTGGAGAGTTACCTCAACAAAAGCCAGATTTAAATTGAGTTTGGGGGGAGAAAATATAGGCAACTCTGCCATTTTGTTTTTCCGTTGGATTAACGACAAATATCCGGGTTTTTCAGGTCCCTGGTCAACTATGACAAGTTTTCCGATTGCTTAATGAGATTGTAAGGTTAGTAAAGTTTAAAGGGTTTATTGTTAAATATCTGGCATAAAAAATATGGCATCCTTCCTATTGTATTCAGAATTCAATAGGAAGGATGCCTCAATAAATCAATAACCCAATAAACTGTATCAACTGAATCAATGCAATTAACCCATGACCTGATGAATTTGGAAATCTTGATGAACTCAAGCGAAATAACAAAAAACATTGCTTGTATCCAGATCGAAATGCCTTGCAACTCTGTTCTTGATTTCATTGGCTATATAGGGTTCAATTATTTCGTTTTGAAGGTAATAATTAATCAGCGTTTCGGCAGAGGTAACTCCAAGACAAAATAATAATCCTGAATTTTCGGGATGATTGTTTTTTATACTGCTCAAATAAAGGCTCTCATCAATTTCGTTTTGAACAGGCATTATCAATGGATTTATTTTTTCGTTGAGGCTTGTTATGAAATGCGATAGATTTTCGAGGGTAAACCCGATTGAAAAGAAATCGTTTTGAAGTTCTTTTAATGCTGAATTAAAAGGTTGTAGAGCCAATAGAAGTTGTTGGCGGGTATAATTATGCTGCTCAAAAGGCATATTATAAACGGGAGGGAATTTCCAAAGTGGAATCTTTATAAACTTAAAATCTTCAATAACTTCTGCATTGTAAATCAGAAAGGGAAACATGGTTTCGATGTGATCAGTAATTGAAATAATACCATCGCGATTTATGATTGCATCGGCAATTTCTGCAATAATCCTATCTTCTTTAATACTTATTTCCTTGTCATATCTGATACTTGGAAGAAAAATTTTACTGTCGTAATAAGGAAAAAATTCTGAAAGGCCGTAATGTCGGTTCATTTTAAGATGGCTTTCTTTAAGGTCATTCCTTAATACGTTTAAGGCCAATTTAAAATTCCTTATGAAACTTAACGATTGCTTGTCCTTATGTTTAAGTTTAAGAAGTTTTTTATAGACTGGGAAATGGCTTCTCATTTCAGCAACTGCTGCTATAGCCTCTTCACTATTACTGAAATTACTTTCGAATAAATGTAGCATAAATTCGTCAGGATGTTCATCCACTTGTTGATAAAGAATCATAATATTGGCAACCATAGAAATATAAGAAACTTTATCAGCAATTAAAAGATGAATCGGAAGAAATTTAGGTTCATCCTCAGGATTGATTTTGGAAAAGAAGTTGTTAATAAAAGTGATATTCATAAAACGGTTTTTGAATGGTTAATTGTTCTTATTAATTCTGATTTTATTTTTCTTTATCCCTGTCAAAGAAACAAAAAACGATACAGGTATTGAGGTCTATGTGTTTTGAAACTCTGTGTTTTATTTCGCTTACTATGTATGGTTCCAGAATTTTAGTTTTTTCATAATAATTGATAAGAGTTTTGGCTTTTGTAACACCCAAATTAAATCTAAGCCCCGAATTTTCTGAAAACTTATTTTTTAGTTTGCTTAAAAAAATGCTTTCATCAATGGCATTTTGTATGGGCATTATCAACGGACTTATTTCTTCTTCCATCGTAAGCATGATATCAAGCATATTCTTTGAATTAAAATGAATGGAAAAGAAATCGTTTTGTATTTTTTTTAGTGTGGTTTTGAATAATTGCAAAGCTGGTTTAATTTGTTCGCGCGAATAAGAATGTTCTTCAAAAGTCATTCTTAAGATTGCTGGATTTTGCCAAAGAGGGATTTCATAAAAGTAAAAATTCCACTCAATTACTGATCTTTTATGCTTATCATGATCAATAATCTTAACCAAATTGGATAATGAAATGATAACTTCATGATTAACTATAGCCTCTGTGATTTCCGATATAATCCTATCCTCGTTATTGCCAATTTCTTTATTTGGTCTGAAATTCAATTCTAAAATTTTATTGTCAACATAAGGTATCAGGTTTAATACTCCATACTTAGTATTAAATTCTTCAATATGAAGCTTTACTAATTCTCTTATTTTACCAATAAGTAGCTTGAATTTTCCTAATAATATTAAATCTTCTTTGTCTTTATGTTTCAGTTTTTGAGTATATTTGACTTGGGGCAATATCTCTTTAATAAACGCTATATCGTCATCTCTATCACTTTTATGTTTTAAGATGCTTTCGTACTGTTTAATGATGCCCTCATCAGAATAATTGTCAAGATTTTTGTATATCAACAATAAATTGGAGATTTTAGAAGTATATGAAACTCTATCGGCAGTTATAAGATGAGTAGCAAGATAGAAAGCTTCAATTTCAGTTGTAAGTTTTGAATTTAAGGTATTGAAAAAAACAATATTCATATTACAGTTTTCGATTGATTAAAATACTTAGATGTCCTCAGTTTTGGTTTTACTTTTATGAAGCATCATTAAATAGCAAAACATTTCGGTTTTTTTCAGGTCGATATGTTTTGAAACTCTGTTTTTAACTTCGCTTGCAACATAAGGAAGCAGAATCTTAGATTTTTCATAATAATCAATAAGTGTTTCTATCGAAGCCACACCCAAACAAAACCTTAAGCCCATATCTTTATGGAAAATATTTTTTAGCTGTTTTAAATAAAGGCTGTCGCCAATAATGTTTTGCACAGGTTGTAAATGATGGTTTAATTTTTTAGTACAGATTTGCCTGATTTGTTGATGATTTTCCGGAAGAAATGAAATGTCAATCAATTGATCAGATAATTCGCCCAAATCTTTTTTAAAATCAATTAAATGTGGCAAGAGGTTGTCGCGTGTATATTTCATTTGAGTAAACAAGATGTCAGGAAAAGCAGGGAAATCCCATAATGGGATTTTAATAAAATCGAAGCCATTATCTTCGATTTTATCAAGGTTTGAATTGGTGAATAAACTATCAACTTTAAAGGCAAATGCCATAATGTCCTTATGTTTAATAATAGTGTTGGTAATTAAAGGAATTAATTTGTCTTCATTTGAGTTTTTGTTGTCGAAACCCATTAATTCAATTCTCCATATTTCCTGTTCAACAAATTGAATTAATTCAAAGTATCCGTTTTTATGAATTAAATATTCGTAATTTCTCCTTAATTCAGATTTAAGTTCTTTAAGAAGATTGTTATATTGACCTATAGTCGTAAGTGCATATTTGTCTTTGTTTTTAAGTTTTAATATTTTTTTGATTAATGGATGTGTTTTTTCTAAACTGCTTATTATTGACAACCATTCTTCGTCATCATTTAAAAAGATTTTTCCCATCGTAAAAAGGTCAACTTCCGAAGTTTTATCCAAATTCAAATATGATAATATTGCATCTCCAGATGTAGAATGGGTGTTTATTTCATCACCAATTAAAAGTATTGGATGAATCATAGTGGTTTCAAAAAAAAATGGAACGTTACAACTTTGACTACTAAAAATACTGATTTTCATTGCTTAAAATTTAAATAAAGTATAACCACCTAGTGAAGAAACAAACCTTTTAAAGAGAAAATTTGCTACCTCAAAATTAAATAATTTTCTATTAATTTTTGATTTAAAACACACACATTTTTTTTACTTAGGATTTTTATTGAAGCTAAGAAATGAAATTTGTTTCCGGTTTCAATAAGTAAGATGTTGCATGCTGAAGTAGTTAACTGTAAATGAAAAATCTCAATCACTAACAGCCATAAAAAATCACCGAATACTATCAATTACTATCTATTTTTAATCGCTGTTTTATTTGTATAGAAAATCGCATTCAAACATCTCAGGGTATGAAAAAATTTTTACCTTTGGAAAAATTAATTTAAAGAAGATTTTATAAGGATATATCTGAAAAGAAAATTCTTTTTTGTAAAGTTCTTTTTATAATTGAAGTATTTCTAATTGTTTGGCTATAAGAGAGTAAATTATGTTCGAATGTTGATAGGTCTAAGTAAAAACATCTATTGACAATTTAATTGTAGTCAGGTTTCCCTCAAAAAATATTGATGAATATTCTTTCCAACAAAACAATTATTCAAAACTTTCAAAAAATAAAAGCTTGCTACTTTATGATTAATTAGAAAAAAATAGTGATAACAGTAAAATAAAATATTATGGAATTCAAAAGATTTATGCTTAGGTCGATGAGAATATTATTTTTCTCATATCTTTTTTTATGTGTGGCAGGCATGTCATATTCACAAACCATTACAGTTACCTATCCCAATGGCAGTGAAGTATTATCAGGATGCACATCTGAAACCATTCGTTGGACAAGCTCCGGAACATCCAACTATTACAACATCTATTATTCAACCGACAATGGCACATCGTATATCGCTATCGCCACTTCTTACAACACTGCGTCAGGCACATTTGTATGGTCATCTCTGCCAAATCTGAATTCCACAAACTGTCTGGTGAAAATAGAAGATGCTTTAACGCCAACCACTAAAGATGTTAGCAATTCTACTTTTACAATAAACGGCTCGTTGATATTATTAACACCAAACGGTGGACAAAACTGGATAACAGGAACCACACAGAATATTACTTATTCCTATAATCCTTCTTCAGTTTCAAACGTAAAGATTGAATACACAGTAAATAACGGAACCACTTGGACAACCATTATTTCGTCCACTGCTGCAACAGGTTCATATACATGGACCATACCAAATGCTCCTACAAGTCTTGCCCGAGTTAGAATTTCTGATGTGGTTGATCCCGGATGTCGTTGGGATAAAAGCGATACTACATTTACCATTTCATCTTCTGTAACTGTGATGCAACCCAATGGCGGAGAAAGCTGGCAGGCAACAGTAGGCACTCAAGGTACTTCTATCAATATGACCAATGCGCCGCTTACGCTCAATACAGGATATTATTATGATAATGGAGGTCCAACTGGCAATTTTACAGCTACAGCTTACACCCAAACCCTTACACCTGATAATCCATTAAATAAACTAACAGTTACCTTTGCAAGTTATAGTTTATCAGGAGGTACTTTGAGAATATATAATGGAGTAAGTGTCTCAG
>CAYYQJ010000074.1:0-9436 GCA_964473775.1 uncultured Bacteroidales bacterium
TACACGGCTCTGAACACTCTTTCCCTACACGACGCTCTTCCGATCTGTTACTTGCCAAGCTGGCAGGAAAACATGAATCAGCAATATCCCGCAAATCCTGATGTAATGGCTGCTATTACTTCGCTTTGGCAGAATGACGAGAGCTATCGTCAGATCAACTGGGCTCAGCTGTATCAGGTAAATTATTTAAGCCTGTTGCGCGGAGAACAATCAAGGTATGTTGTTGAAGAACGTCGTCTGGATCATTCTCAGTTTGGACTTGCTTCGCACTTAAATTATGAAATCAACAAACACGTATTCTTTTCTGGTGGGTTGGACGTAAATATTTATAAAAGCAGAAATTATAAAGTGATGAACGATATGCTGGATGGTAATGGTCAGGAAGGTTATTGGTTGGATATCGACCAATATACTCAGAGAGATTTTCCTGGCGATACTGATATGGCTCAAAATGATTTGAACAACCCAAACCGCATTATTAAAAAAGGTGATGTTTTTGGTTATGATTATGATGTTCACATCAATTCTGCCAAACTGTGGGCCTTAGGAGAATTCACTTACAATCATTTTGATTTCTATTTAGGTTTGAGTTCAACAGGTACTCAAATGTGGAGAGTGGGCAATATGAAAAATGGCCGTTACCCTACCGAGTCTTATGGAAAATCAGCCGTTTACAACTATCTTGATTATGCAACCAAAGCCGGTTTGACTTATAAACTAAATGGCCGTCATTATTTTGTTCTAAATCTGGCTTACATAACAATGGCTCCTTCATTCAGCGATATTTTTGTTGCACCAAGAGTTAGAAACAGTGTTCTGTCTGATATTCGTACCAGAAAAATTTTCAGCGGCGATTTGAGTTATATTATCCATTATCCTAAAGTTACAGCAAGGATTACAGCATTTAATACCAACTTTAATAATGAAACCAAGGTTATATACTATTATATGGATGCTGCTCAACATACTGCTCAGTATACTAATGGCGGTGAATCTTTGGTTAATTATTTTATGACAGGAATTAATAAGGTTCATCAGGGTATTGAGGTAGGTGTTGAAGTTAAAGTGATTCCTGTTCTTTCAGTAATTGCCGGTGGTTCTGTTGGTAATTATCGTTATACTAGTCGTCCTGATGCATTCATTACTTCAGAAAGTGGTTTAATACCTGATTCTACTCAGAAGGTTTATATGAAAAACTTCTTTGTTGCAGGTACACCACAGACTGCCGGTTCTATCGGACTAAAATTCGGACCAATGAAATATTGGTATGCTAATATTAATGCCAATCTGTTTGGAAACAATTGGGTTGATTTTGCCCCAAACCGTCGTACTACTGATGCATTTGTTAATACAGGAATTTATAAAGGTGATGATAGATTTGATCAGGTTATTAATCAGGTAAAGGCAAATGATAAGCCTCAGTTTACACTGGATGTTTCGGTAAGCAAATCTTTTAAAATCAAGAATCTTTATCTGGGAATCAATTTAAGTTGCAGCAATGTGCTTAACAATACCAATATGGTTACTTCAGGCTATGAACAAGCCCGTACAGATATTGCCAGTTATGGTGTAAACGGTTTTCCACCAAAATACTATTATGGATTGGGTCGTACCTATTTCTTAATGGCATCAATAAGATTATAATTCAATTAAGTAAAAAAATTAAAAAATTAAAATAAATAAAATGAAAGCAATCAGCGTAATAAGAAAAATTTGTGTACTCCTTCTTATCATAACTCCTGGAATTTTTATGGCAGGATGTTCCAAGAAATTTGATACACCACCTGTTGAAATACCCAGGTTCAGTCTTCCTGCCGGAGATACCTTAATTACTATCAAAGAACTTAAAGCATTCCATGCAACATTGGGAGCTCTTGACACCATTAAACATCCTTATTATGTTACAGGTATAGTTGTTTCAAGCGACGAATCAGGTAATATTTATAAGAGTCTGTATATTCAGGATACCTCAGGTGGATTATTAATTTCTCTCGATGCAACCAGTTTATACAATCTGTATCCTTTAGGTCAGAGAGTTTATGTTAAATGTAAGGACTTAATCATGGGCGATTATAATGGCATGCCTCAATTGGGTGTAAATTATAATGGATCTATAGGAAGAATCCCTGATCCATTAATTACTTCAATTTTATTAATTGATTCTTTACCAGGTCCACTTCCAGCACCTAAAGTAATAACTCTTCCTATAGGCAACGATTTCAACTTGGGTTGTTTGGTAAAATTGGTTGATGTTAGTTTTGTTGATGTAGGCTTACCATATTCTGATGCAGCAGCCACAACAAACCGCACTATCACTGATGGTGTAAATAACTTACTCATGCGTACCAGCAATTATGCTACTTTCCGTGCTGAATTAATTCCTGACGGAACAGGAAGCGTAACCGGTATTTTAGGTCTTTTTGGTTCTGATTTCCAATTATACATACGCGATTTAAATGATGTTACCGGCTTCGATCATTCAACCACCTTGCTTCTCAATGAACCTTTTACTTCTGGTATTGGCGCATTTACAGCTTATAGTGTTTCTGGTGCTCAGGCATGGACATTTAGTACTACTTATGGCATGACCATGTCGGGCTTTAGTGGTTCAGTAAATAATGTAAACGAAGATTGGCTGATTTCACCGGCTATCGACCTAACCCAATATAATAACGTTAGCATTATGTTCAGTCATACCATCAATAAAGGTGTGGTGGCCAATATGGCTGCTAATCACAACCTATGGGTTACCAAAAATTATGTTGCAGGTTCTGCTCCTTCAACAGCCACATGGGAACAAGTAACTATTCCTACTTATCCTAACGGAGCCAATTGGACTTTCGTAAGTTCTGGTCCTGCTCTTTTACCTGTTGGTTATGCCGGAAATGCTAATGTTCGTTTTGCTTACAAATATCAAAGTTCAGCAACTGAATCAGCTACCTGGGAAATTAAGAGTGTGCTTGTAAAAGGAGTTCATAATTAATCAATAATATCCTTACAAAAGAAGAAGTTATCTTAAAAAAAGGTAACTTCTTTTTTTATGTAACGACCCTTGTTTCGTTTAGAAACATAACTTTACCCTCTCAAATTTTAATGAAATTTATTAAATAGCTGCTTATAATGGTCATTTTAAAAAAGAAATTACTCTCCCTTTGCCTTTTATTGTTCTTAACTACAGCTGCAATTGGTCAGACATTTTTACCCACTTCTTGGAATTGTATCCCGGGTACTTTACCCGATGGCTGGTCCACCAATGTGGTTAGTTACTATACTTCTTCAGCTTATTTGCATTCTGCTCCCAATGCTGCTAAGTTTGATGCAACTGGTGTTTATTTAAGTGTGAATTTTGTGGATGATCCGGATACACTTATATATTATTTGCGTGGCGCAGCTTTTACCGGTGGAACATTTACCATAGAACAATCCATAACTGGTTCAACTTGGACGGCTGTCAGAACTTTTACCAATGCCAACATTCCCAATACCACCCTCATAGGTGCTGCTCCTTTCAAGGATATACTTTCAGTAAACACTCGTTTTGTCCGCTTTATTTATACCGCCAAAGTATCGGGCAATGTTAGTGTTGATGATATTCTGATTACAAAACATCCTATTGGTCCCGAGGCAAATATTAAAATAAAACTCAATAGTCAGTTTATCCCCTCCACAGGCACAGCCGTTGTAGGCAATGCGCCCACAACTTCCATTATGGTTATCAATTCAGGTTTGGATTCGGTATTGCATATCACTGCGGCGGATATAGCTGGTGCTGATGCGGCGATGTTCAACACAGGCAGCATTCCTTTAAATGTTCCGCCAAACGATTCTGCAATTTTATATCTTAATTTTAACCCAACCGGAGCTGATGGCACCAAAACAGCTTCTTTGAGCTTGACGAACAATGATGCTGATAAAAATCCTTATATTCTGAACCTTTGGGCTGTAAAAGGCTGTTGTGCCACCGAACCTACTGGCGAAGCTACCAATCTTAATTTAACCAACGTGTCATCTTATCGATTTATGGTCAACTTTTCTGATGCGCCCGTGCCCCCCGAACGATATATCATGCTGAAAAAAACCAGTCCAATCACCGAAGAGCCCTTGGATGGGCATACCTATCTGAAAGGTGATTTTATTGGCAATGCTCAGGTGGCTTATGTGGGCGGCCCGGTTTATATTAATCCAGCTTATGTGGTGGCCAATACACATTATTATATCAAGGTGTTTTCGTACAATGGCCAACCGGGTTACGAAAACTATCTGACCACCGCTGTAGCTGCCAAAGATACACTTACACCCCCCAATATGATTGGCACCTATTATGATGCCATCAATTTCAGTTCTCCCGCCTTGTGGAATGATTTGCACACCCTCATCAACAATCATACGAATTTGTTTTACGATGATTACATCAACAACCTGATAAATAATTTCGAAAACCGCGATACTGTGGTAGCAGGCCATACAAAGAAAGTAATCACCTGTGCTTATTCAGGCGAAAATCTTGTTTATAACGAGCCTTTTGCTTTTACAGTTTATAGTCGCGAGCATGTGTATTGCGAAAGCTGGATGCCCACCTACAACAATGCCAATTACACCTCTTTACCAGAATTTTCTGATTATCACAATTTGCAACCGGTTGATCAGAATAAAGTGAATGTGTATCGTTTAAACTATCCTTTAGGAAAGGTTCAGACCATACAATATCAATATTTGGGTTGTAAAAAAGGATTGGATTCTCTGGGTCATGTGGTGTTTGAACCCCGCGATAATATCAAAGGAGATGCCGCACGATGTATGTTTTATCAGATTTTGTGTTATGACGGTGTAAGCGGAAACCCCTGGTTTATGCCCGAAATTATTGATACAGCATCCATGCCCTATGGCGAGAATCTGGATCTCTTAAAGAAATGGAATCAGCAGGACACTCCTGATAATTACGAAATTGCACGCAACGATTTTATTAAATCAATACAAAACAACCGAAATCCATTTATCGATCATCCCGAGTTGGCGGACCTCTTTAATTTTGATATTTATACTGATGTGATTAGCAATACCAATGACGACAGTTTTGTAAAACTATATCCCACGGTTAATAATGGTTTGTTCAGTATTTATTCTGATAGTAAAGCTGATGTAAAATTCAGTTTATATGATGGGCTGGGGGTACTGAAATTTTCTTCTCCTGTCAAATCAAAATCTGTTGAACAAATCAATCTTACAAATTGCAGCAGTGGAATGTATTTTTACAGCATTACCTGTAAAGATAACATCATTGCCAAAGGCAAGATAATAGTGAACAAATAAGCCGAAGTCGGATAAATCAAAATATATAGGCTAGTCATCAAAACCAATGAGATTTATGAATAATGGATTGTATCTATTGAAACTTAGGTTTTTTGACATTCTTAATCTCTTTGATTTTAAAAATATTTTCGGGAATATTTTGATATCTCGAAAATTATTATCACCTTTGCACCCCATTTTGAAAAGGTACTCATTAGAAAAATAATTTACCATGTCGAGAATTTGTGAAATTACAGGAAAAAAAGTGATGGTTGGCAACAACGTATCGCATTCAAATATTAAAACCAAAAGAAAATTCGTTCCGAATCTTCAAAAAAAGAGATTCTTCATTCCTGAAGAAAATAAATGGATAACTCTGAAAGTTTCTGTTTCGGCTATGCGCACTATTGATAAGAATGGTATTAAAGCCTGCATGAAAGAAGCTATTGAAAAAGGCTATCTGAAGAAATAGGTTTTAAATTATTCTTTTATTATGAAATTTGCTGTTGTTTTTTAACAACAGCTTTTTTTATTTATTTACATTTGCACCTGAATACAAAAAACAGATAATTTTAATACCGGGGATTTCTCATCAAAATTACATTTTGCTTACAATAAATACCCGTTAATTACGTTCATTTGCAAAAACTCCAGCCATTCTGATTATTCTCAATCTCCATATCTGCCAAATCCATTAAGATGCTTCCATCGCTGAAATCGCTATTCATAAAACTCATTTTTGTATTTCTGTTTGGAACACCATTATTTTCAGTTGCGCAGGTCAGCGATTCCACTCTGGTTCAGTTTTCAGGAGTGGTGGTTACTGCCGATAGTCTTAAACCCATCCCCTTTGTCAATATTTTTATAAAAGATTCATGGCGAGGCACCATCACCGACCTTTATGGATTCTTTTCATTTGTGGCTCACAAAAACGATGAAATTCTGTTCAATGCCATGGGCTATAAAACTTCACATTTTACGATTCCTGACACCATACATTCTACCCGTTATTCTCTGATTCAGGTAATGCGTATGGATACGCTGATGCTGAACGAAACCCAGATTTATCCCTGGCCTACCTACGAGCAATTTAAAAATGCCTTTGTCAATACCAATATTCCGGATGATGAGTTGGAACGCGCAAAAAAAAACATTGCTGAATTAGAAAAAAGAGTGATGTTCGACGATGTGGCTATGGGAAGCTCTATGAATTACCGAAACTATGTGGATAAATACGTTAGCAAACTCTACTATGCCGGGCAAATGCAACCCAACAATCTGCTGAATCCTTTTGCATGGGCTCAGTTTATTAAGGCCTGGAAAGATGGGAAGTTTAAGATTAAACACAGGGAGGATTAGATAGTTCATCAGGTTCATCAGGTTTGTAAAGGTAAAAGTTTTAAAAAAGAAGACCCAATAATAATTAATAATTGAATTGCGAAAAGAATGATTAGAAGATTATCTTACATAATAATATTACTTTGCGCTTGGATGTTTCAGGGCTTTTCGCAGCAAACGGCAATTATTTATGGGCGGATAACCGATACCAATTCAAAACCCCTTGAATTGGTAAATATCGTTGTTGTGGGTACCAATAATGGAACCCGAAGCGATAGAAACGGGAATTACGAACTACAGATTCCTGCTAAACAGGATGTGAATGTTGCTTACTCTTTTATTGGTTTTCGTCAGGAGAATCATATGCTGAATCTGAATGCCGGCGAACGCAAACAGATTAATGAGAAAATGCTGAGCATCTCAACAACGATTGGACCAACCTCTGTTTATGCCAAAGACGAACGCGCAATCATTACCCGCATCGATATCAAACAAGCCGAATTTATTCCCACCACTTCGGGCAATGCTGTGGAGGAATTGGTAAAAAAAACCAGTTTGGGCGTGTATTCCAACAACGAATTAAGTTCGCAATATACCGTTAGAGGCGGTAATTTTGATGAGAATCTGGTTTATGTAAATGATGTCGAAATTTACCGTCCCATGCTCCAAAAATCGGGACAGCAGGAAGGATTGAGCTTTGCCAATGCCGATTTAACTTCAAGCATTTTGTTTTCTTCCGGTGGATTTGATGCCAAATATGGCGACAAAATGTCGTCTGTATTAGATATTCAATATAAACGTCCTGACAAATTCCGGGGTTCAATAATGCTGAGTTTACTTGGGGCTTCGGGCCATCTGGAAGCCTGTTCTAAAGACCAAAAGTTTACCTTTTTAATCGGGGTTCGTCAAAAATCAAATCAATATGTGCTGAATGCCTTGCAAACCAAAGGGCAATATAAACCTTCTTTTACAGATGTTCAGCTTTTTACCACCTGGCAGGTTTCCAAAAAAGTAGAATTAAGTCTGCTGGGCAATTATGCGCATAACAAATATCTGGTAATTCCTGAAAGCCGCGAAACACAGTTTGGTACGGTGAAAGAATCTTACCAGTTGAAAATATATTTTGATGGGGAAGAGCTTGATAAAATAGACACCTATCTTGGGGCACTTACCTTAACCTACAAGCCAAAAGGCAATCTTTTCTTTAAATGGATTAACTCAGGATACCAGACTCACGAAAACCAGGCTTACGATATCGATGGACAATATTTGATAGGCCGGCTCGAAGCCGATTTTGGGAAAGATAATTTCGGACAGGTGGCCGATGTGTTGGGTGTGGGTACTCATCTTCAACATGCCCGCGACGATTTGCATGCCACGGTCATCAGTTCTGAAGTAAAAGGTGGATATACCAAAAACAAAAGCTATCTGCAGTTTGGCGTAAAATATCAGCACGAAATCATCAACGACAATCTGAAAGAATGGGAAATGATAGATTCATCGGGATACACCTTGCCGCATCAAAGCGATTCTATTGGTTATACCAATCCGGGCAGTCAGGCATTTAGTCCCATCATTCTTCAGGATGTGGTAAACAATAAAATCAAACTCCAAAGCAACCGTCTTTCAGCCTTTGTTCAAAACACCTGGACCTTTCCTCTCGATAGTGCCGAACTGGCATTAACTATTGGCGCACGTGCCGTTTATTACGATTTAAATAATCAAATTTGCATAAGCCCCAGGGCAACTTTATCATACAAGCCTCATTGGAAAAAAGATATTGTCTTCCGTTTTTCAACCGGTATGTATTATCAGCCGCCTTTCTATAAAGAAATGAAACGTTTTGATGGCACCATCAACACAACATTGAAGGCTCAGCGCTCCATCCATTTTGTGATGGGTGCCGATTGGAATTTTAAGATGTGGGACCGACCATTCAAATTTGTTACCGAGGTTTATTTTAAGAAACTCGATTTTCTCGACCCTTATGAGGTGAATAATGTAAGAGTTCAGTATTTTGCCAACAACAACGGAAAAGGGTATGCCACCGGAATCGACATGAAGATTAATGGGGTATTTGTTGTTGGTGATGAATCCTGGCTGGGATTATCGCTCATGCAAACCAAAGAAAAAATTGCCGGCGAATATTACATGGATTATTATAATAAAGATGGAGTGCTGATTCTCCCCGGTTATACCAAAGACAATGTGGCAGTGGATAGCGTAAAACGCACTCCTGGTTATCTGCCTCGTCCAACCGACCAATTGCTGAATGTAAATGTATTTTTTCAAGACCATTTCCCCAAATGGCCTACCATCAAAATGCATCTGAATCTGGTTTATTCCAGCCCCTTGACTTTTGGCCCACCCGAACATGTTCGATATAAAGACACCCTGCGCATGCCTTCTTATTTCAGGGTTGATATTGGTTTCTCCAAATCCATCATCGACGAAAGTTCTATCCTCTCTAAAAAGAATCCCTTCCATCTCCTGAAATCACTCTGGATATCTGCCGAAGTGTTCAACCTCTTAGGCCGCCTCAACACCATTTCTTATCTTTGGGTGAAAGATGTAAACAACCGTCAGTATGCCGTGCCTAACGAATTAACCAATAGGTTATTTAATATAAAGCTTGTCGCGAAGTTTTGATTTTAACATAGCCATTATTTTTTGGGCGTTCCCTTTTAGGGCGGGCTTTTCATTACAAGTCCTCGCTTTGCTGCGGGCTTTCCATTCCAATCCCTAACGCTCTGGCCAACTGCCTAGATCGGAAGAGCACACGTCTGAACTCCAGTCACCTGAAGCTATC
>CAYYQJ010000075.1:0-9409 GCA_964473775.1 uncultured Bacteroidales bacterium
GATAGCTTCAGGTGACTGGAGTTCAGACGTGTGCTCTTCCGATCTCCAGGGCCTGTCGTGTGAGTTGAACCTCTTTTTCTACAGGCATATAGGGGTCGTTCATAGAGCCTGTGCCTATGGTGTCTTTTTCGCGGAGTTTCTTCAGTTCGCTGCGAAGCAAACCAATGGCATTTTCTTTAATGAGTATGTTTTCGAAGTTTTCGATACGATAACATTCGCTGCGCGAGTCGCAATAGATGCATTGATGCTGACAACCCCGATAAAGATTCATGGAATACCTGATATGAAACCACGAATCCACCTGCTTGTATTTCGACAGTATGGTTTTAGCTTGTATAAACTGAGGCATAATGGCTAAATCATGATAAATTACAAATAGCAAAAAACAAATAACAAGTAAGTTCCAAAAAAAGAAATTTCAAATAACAAAAGGATTTGAAATTTTGAAATTGTAACTTGTTCATTGTTATTGTAAAGATAAGGTATATTAATAGCCGTATTCTTTGCCAAACATCTTATCTATTACCACTTTGTAAACGCATACTTCGTGTACTGAGGGCGTGCCGTATTTAAAATCGCGGCCTGTATATTTCTGCATGAAGATGTTGAGTGCTTCAATCTTTTCATCAAAATCTTCAATAAATTCTACATGCCCAAACAACTGCACGCTGCGATATTTCATCAGATAACTGCAAGCCACATCGGGATGTTGAAACTCCATTTTGTGGTCGGTGCTGAAACTAACGCACACTTTGTTGTTTGTGTGCAGAATATCCATCTTTTTTCCCTGCTGAGCCGAATGTAGATACAGGCATTTATCTTTATAACCAAAATTATAAGGAACCACATAAGGCTGTCCGTCGGCATCGCACATGCCCACATAGCACACATCGCACTTGTTGATGGTCTGCGCAATTCTTTCTATATCTTCGTAGAGTTCTTTTCTTCTCATGGTTTTTAGTTGATTAAGTTGATTGAGTGGATTAAGTTTATTAAGTTGATTAAGGGAATTGAGTTTATTAAGTTGATTGAGTTATTAGTGCTAGTGTTTATTGGCTATAGTTTTCCGTTGTAATGTCCGTTGAACATTGAAAATTGAGCATTAATTATTGAAAATTATCCTCCTCTCCCCTATTTAAACACCTTCGTATTTTCAGCTACATCATGCATGATCCACTGATTGCCTCCTATCACGCTTCCTTTGCCTATGGTGATGCGTCCCAGTATGGTTGAATTGGAATAGATTATTACATCATCTTCCACAATAGGATGTCGTGGGATGCCTTTGATGGGCTTGCCGTTTTCGTCCAGAGGAAAGCTTTTTGCACCCAGGGTTACGCCCTGATATAAACGTACATTTTTTCCGATGATGGTGGTTTCGCCAATTACCACACCTGTGCCGTGGTCGATGAAAAAATACTCATCAATGGTAGCACCGGGATGAATGTCTATGCCTGTGAGTGAATGCGACATTTCGGAGATGATGCGTGGAATCACAGGCACTTCGAGCTTCACGAGTTCGTGGGCAATGCGATGATAGGTTAATGCGGAGATGCTGGGATAACAGAAAATGGTTTCGCCATAGTTTTTGGCAGCGGGGTCGCCATTAAAGGCAGCTACCACATCGGTCGATAATAAATATTTTATTTTAGGTAAAGAGGTTAAAAATTGCATGGCCACATCTTTAGCTCTGCCTTCGCACTCGTTGCAACGGAAGGCTTCGCTCTGACAATCGAAACAGAAGCCCCGTTTAATCTGTTCAGAAAATGCACGATACATCTTATCGAGGTTGGCACCTATATAATACGACATCGACTCGTTGCTTACTTCCGAATGTCCATAAAATCCGGGGAACAATACTTTTTTGAGTATCTCCATAATTTCGTTCAACACCTCAATAGAAGGCATGGGCATATCATGGCCCGACACATGTCGCAAAACGCCCGAAGCATCGCTTTCGCCCAGTTCTTTTACCACTTTATCGATGATGGTTTTGTTATTTTTTCCTTTCATTGTTTAGTTTCAAGTTGATTAAGTGTATTAGGTTGATTAAGTGTATTAGGTTGATTAGGTTGATTAAGTGTATTAGGTTGATTAAGTTTATTAAGTTGATTAAGTTGATTAAGTTTATCAAGTTCATCAAGTTTGTCAAGTTCATAATGGTGGGGATATATGGCCTTAATACTTCTGTCTTCTGTCTTCGGACTTCCGTCTTCCAACTTCCACCTTCCAACTTTTTCTTTTTTTTTTAACAAAATTAGCCAAAATAATTCTAATTTTACATAAAAAAACGATGATACAAAACTGTCTTGACTTTCTGACTCAACTATCAGAAAACAACAACCGCGAATGGTTTGCACTCAATAAAAAACATTACGAATCGGCCAAAGCTGATTTTGAAAAAATTACTGAACGCTTTATTAAAGAAATAGGAGCTTTTGACGAAGATGTAAGAAACCTGACACCGCGCGATTGTATTTTCAGGATTTTCCGCGATGTGCGTTTCGCCAAAGATAAATTGCCTTATAAAACCAACTTTGGCGCAAGCTTTAATAAGAGTGGGAAAAAGGTGCATAATGCGGGTTATTATTTGCATCTCGACCCCGCTGAAAGTTTTATTGGCGGCGGTATCTATATGCCTGAACCCGATACTTTGAAAAACATCCGACAGGAGATTTTTTATAATTTTGATGAGTTCGAAAAGATTGTAACGGAGAAGGAGTTTGTGAAATATTATAAAACCATTGATGGCAGCCGCCTGATTCAGGTGCCCAAGGGTTATGATAAAGATTTTAAAGGTATAGAATATCTGAAGTTTAAGGATTATACAGCCATTTATAGCTTTAAGCCTGCCACACTTACCGAAGATGAATTGTTTGATTTGGGAGTAAAAGTTTTTAAAGCATTGAAACCTTTGAATGAGTTTTTGAATAGGGCGGTGGGGAGTTAACGAAGAAGGGAATAGAAGCACAACTGTTTGATTACCGAACAAAACCCTTCATTTTAAAATTTCTTTTAATCTTATGTTACCGGATGGGCTACTTCTCGGTAGAATTTGTATCGTTGTAACCATGTCATTCTGGTGAATAGGAATACCACTCTATAAGTTCTCTTAATCGTTTAACTAAAATATGAACTGTCGTGCTTGGATTAGCATCAATAGGTTGTTTGCCTTTTTGTTCGGCTAAAAGCTTTTCTGCTTGTTCAATTGCTTTTACTTCACTTCCCAATTCAATAAGTACATCAATTACTTCTGTCTTTCCATGTTCATAAACAAATACCTTATGAGTTTCAAAAGATTTTATTGCAGTTTCCAAACTTGAATAAATGTCTGCTCGTGGAATTGGGTTTGCAGAATTGACATCTGTGAAATGAAGCAATAACCACAATTCAAAAACTTCGTTGCTAAAAGCGATATTAATATTTTCCTTTTCTGCCTGTTCCCATGCAGTATTAAAACTTGCCAGGGTAGTTGCATTATTCCCTTCATCATCTTTATCAAAAACAACCCATACTTCATCAATAGTTTTTTTTGCTTCAACTGATAAGGATTCTCTTTCAATAATGGTTTGTTCAACAATACCTTTTGGTTTTTTTCCTGTTCCAATTTCTCTTAAAAACACTGTTTCTTCGGGAAATAATTTCTTGAATTGTCTAAAATAATAAGGTTCTGTGTTTTTATCTTCACAAACTATAAGCATAAACATATCGTACCTTCTTGGCCGAAAAGGTCTAATGTTTTCGTCTATTGTTGCAATCTTTTTTAATTTACCTTTCCTTGCCATTGCGAATAAATTTTTGAAAATTACCCAATGCAGGGATTGCCCCATATCTACCTTCAAAATAGCGTTTCTCTTTGTCAGTGTCTGGTCTTTCTTTCTCTGATTTAAACTCACCATTTTTTTCTCCAAAATAAACAAAGTCAGAAAGAGAATATATTTCTGTGCTTTCCCATTTGTTTTTTTCAGCGAAACAAATTTGGTCTCGTCTAAGGTTAGAATAGCTTAAAAGATTTGTGTCGTGAGTTGCAAAAATTAATTGTGCGTTGTTTGGATTGCTTTCTTTATTTAAGAATAAGTCAATAGTATTAAGCGTCATGATTGGATGCATCGCTGCTTCAATTTCATCAATAATAAGAACACCGCCGTTTGCTAAAGCCCATAAAACAGGTCCACTCAACTTAAATGCTTTTTGTGTTCCTGCTGACTCTCTTTCATTGAAATCCCAGCTATGTATTTTTTCGGTGGGCTTACCTTCCGAATCATAAATTTTATGCAAAGCATAGACATTATAACTTTGAGTTCCTTTCAGTTTATCTACCAATTGGATTCTTAAATTATCAGGCATATCAACTGGTAATTCGGATTCCTCAAAATCTTTAGTGGTTATTTGAACATCAAACAGTCCTAATCCTAAACTACTAAGATAATGTCTGATTTTCTCATTGTATTCCTTAGATTCAGAAAGAGAAACAGTCCTAATGTCCTCTTCAATGTTTAAACCATCAAGCATGTTAAAATGCTTAAACCATTTCATAATGTTTTTGGCTTCTTCAATATTTAACATGTCGCAAGTAGAAAGAAACAAAGCATTAATTCTTGTTGCTTCAATTGCCGCATCAATTATTTTTTTAGAACCGTTGTAACCCGAACTTACATCAATGGTTTCACCCTCTCTTTTAAACAAGTTCACTTCTCTTCCTGTTGATTTACGAAATAGCCACTCCCTTTTTATTTCAAATGCTGTAAATTCTAAACCATATCGGTATCGGTTTTCATCAATCACAAAAGAAATCTCAAAGCTTGTTGGTTTATCTTCCCTACCTTCTCTTAATAAAAATGGGTCGTAAGGCAAACGGCTTGTTGATGATGTCCTTGCAGAAACATGAACCAGTCTGTCTAATAGGCTCATGGATTTAAGAACATTTGATTTTCCTCCACCATTTGGTCCATAAAGTGATATGGCATTCAACGCTTGGTATCGGCCTTTACTGATAATGTTTTGGAGATGGTCTTTTTGTTTTAGAGCAGGGATTAAACTCATCGTCTGTTCTTCAGCGATTGATCTGTAGTTGGAAACTTTAAATTCAAGCAACATGGCTTATTTTGTATTTATTCTGCAAAAGTAGCAAACTTCGTTCAAATAACAAGTCCCAAGTTTAAATTTTATTGGCGGCGGTATCTATATGCCTGAACCCGATACTCTGAAAAACATCCGACAAGAGATTTTTTATAATTTTGATGAATTCGAAAAGATTGTAACCGCCAGAGAATTTGTGAAATATTATAAAACCATTGATGGCAGCCGCCTGATTCAGGTGCCCAAGGGTTATGATAAAGATTTTAAAGGTATAGAATATCTGAAGTTTAAGGATTATACAGCCATTTATAGCTTTAAGCCTGCCACACTTACCGAAGATGAATTGTTTGATTTGGGAGTAAAAGTTTTTAAAGCATTGAAACCTTTGAATGAGTTTTTGAATAGGGCGGTGAGGGGTTAAGGGTTGAAAGATTTATGTTTTCAGCAGTAATTTTTTTCACGTTTCATGTTAGTATTTTATGATTTTAAATTTCTGAGAGAAGTTCTCGCCCTTGATTTCAATAATATAAAGTCCTGAACTTAATTCACTAACATTTATTTCCGATTTATTGGATGTGAGATTAAATTTTTTCACAATCTGTCCTGTTACATTGTACAAATTCAAATTGCTGTTTTCAAGATTTTGAGTAAAGGACATTAAAGTTATAACACCATTTGTTAGTGTTGGAAAAAGTAAAATTGATGAAGAATTAGTGTCAGAAAAATTAATGTTAGGATAGTGCTTGGTTGTGTCAATTTTCCCTATAAATGCTTGTGAGTAACCATTTTTTGTGCCTAAAAAACTATCACCGAACATTGCTTTATCAAAAAATGAACCTGCAAGATAAATCCCACCTGAAGTGTCTGAAATAAGTGATGAGGTATGTATAAACAAATTATCATTGCTTCGAGCAACCATATAACTCCAATCAATTCCCCCTAAAGTATCAATTTTATAAATCAATGGATATGCTGTTTGTCCGACAGCGATTGTACCTACATAAATAATATTTTGGTTTTTATCCAAACAAATATCCGAGTTGATATCTCCCCCATTTGAACGTCCGATTTGTGTTGCAAATACAATACTATCATTTGTGAATTTAATTACGATAGCATTATCAGAATTATTTATCGCTTGATATTGATTTCCATTGACAAAAATTACACCTCCGAATTTTGCTAACAATATTAAATTATTGTTTTTATCAATAATCATTCTGTCTCCTTCACAAGAATTAGAAATATTATTTTCTCCCAAGGTTATAGTTTTAATAAATGTACCATTTCCATCAAACTTGGTAAGGAAGATACCTTCTCCTATTGCTGGAATAATATTTCCACCAAAATTGAAACCGCTTCTAAATGTCCCTGTAAGATAAATAAAATTATTTTTGTCTATAACAATTTCATTTCCCTGTCCAAATGTTAAAGCATCATTTGAATTTATTCCGAAAATTTTCTTTGCCCACAGTGCTGTTCCTGATGTGTCATATTTTGCAATAAAAATCGCAGAAGAATTATTATCTGTTAATAGAATAGTGTCAAATGAAATAGAATCGCTATAACTACCAGTAATGTAAAGTGAGTTGTTTAAGTCGCAAGCGATAGAAGTTGAAAAATTACTTTTATAATTTGTTGTCTGTATATTGGTACTTTTGACCCATTCTTTATCTCCAGACTTATTGTATTTTGCAATATAAATATATGATGTTGCTGGATGGTAGTATTGCGTTGGATTAATAAATTTCGTGTTTTTGCCTGTTGTGTATATATTACTTTCATTGTCTATTGCAATACTAGTATTATAAATAAGAGTGTCATTAACTAACCATATTAAATTACCTTCAATATCAAGTTTTTCAATAAAACCTTTCCCTGCAACAACTATATTGTTCTCCTTATCAACTATTGATAATAAGTACGAAGAATCCGTAACAATCTTTTTCCAATCATATCCTATTCTTTGAGGGGATTGAGCAGAAACATTTTGAACAAAGTTAAGCCACACAATGGTCATCAATAATAAGGTTCTTAAATATGTAATATAATGCTTCATACTTTGTTCGGTTCGCTTGGTTGTATTATTGATGCTAACTTGCTTATCCCATCGGTTTTTCCGTTTTTATTACAAAACTAATGATTTTAATATTACAAGCCATCAAATATCGATTCTTTTTTCTTTTTGGTTATCACTTTTATTTTACAACAAGCCCCACTTCTCAAAATCATCCCTCCCATCAAAAAGTAGGTACATCGCATCTACCAGACGCTGGATCGCATTTAGCGATTGCTTGATCGCATCTACCAATCGCTGAATCGCATCTACCAATCGCTACATCGCATCCAGCAATCGCTACATCGCATCTACCGATCGCTGGATCGCATCTACCAATCGCAAGATCGCATCTACCAATCGCTACATCGCATCTACCAATCGCTACATCGCATCTACCAATCGCTAGATCGCATCTAGCAATCGCTGCATCGCATCTACCAATCGCTAGATCGCATCTACCACTTGTTACATCGCATCCAGCAAATTTTTAATCGTTTTCCTTAACAACAAAATCACATCACCTTACTTATCAATCACATAAAAAAAACAGGTTTCTTTTTTCTTCTTCAATCATTTAATCAATTTCATCCCTGGTTTAGAAATTTCCCCAGTAACCCCAATTATTTTTCTTTTCACATCAAAATATTCTTAAAAGCCTTCAAAAAAACCAACAATAGTACACTCAAAATCAGAAATCATTAAATCAGTACTTTACGAAAATTGATGACACAAAACAGATGCTGAAAAGGTGAAAACTCTTTAAGGAAAGGTGAATTCGCATTCTAAAAGAGTGAAAACACATTTAAAAGAGGTGAAAACACATTGCGAAAAGTAGAAAACGCATTGTAAAAGGTCGAAAACTCATTACGTTTGCCAGGAAAACAGATGGTGAAATGAACAAAACACATTGCGAAAAGTAGAAAACGCATGACGAATCATCTCAAACTCATTGCGAATCATCTAAACCACATGACGAAAAGCCTAAAACACTTAATGGAAAGTGGAAAACACTTAGAGAAAGGTCTAAAACAGTTTGCATTTTGTCTAAACCTCTTAATGAAAAGCAGAAAACACTTAATGAAAAATAAGTAAGCATAAAGTATTAACTAGTAGCGGCGTTATTTTAAATAAATCTGTGGCGTTTTTCTTTTTAACAGACTTTTCAGAGTCGATTCATGCTAATAAACTTCTTTTTTCCTGTAAACCATTCCCTGCATGGTGGCTATCAGTTCGTTTTGTTGGTTGGTAACCTCTATAATATAAGTGGCAAGTTTGGCATTTATAGAAGTTTCGCGTGCATGGGCATAGATGGTTCCTTTTTCAGCGGCCTTTACAAAGGATATGCCCGAATTTATTGCCACAGCCAACTTGCCATGCGAATTGGCCGCAGCAGCCAATGTGAAATCGGCCAATGAAAAGATTACGCCCCCATGCGCTATGCCTACCCCATTCAGATGTTGGTGGTTTAGTGTTAGTTTGGCACGGGCAGTACCGTTTGCGGCTTCGGTGAGCTCTATGCCCAACATCACCGCAAACGCATCTCTTTTTAAAAACTCCTGTGGATTCATGCGATGGCTATCAACGCTCAGACGACAAATATCTTTCGGCTTCGATAGCTGCCATACAACCACTTCCGGCTGCTGTGGTGGCCTGACGATACACATGATCCTGAACATCGCCTGCTGCAAAAACCCCTTCCACACTGGTGGCGGTGGTTCCCGGAATGGTTTTGATGTATCCTGCTTCGTCCATATCAATCTGACCTGCAAATATTTCGGAATTTGGCTTATGCCCTATGGCAACAAACAATCCCTGCACATCCAGTTTTTTGGTTTCGCCGGTTTCCATATCTTTAATTATAAAACCATCCACACCTTTTTCGCCTGTAACTTCGATGGGTGTATAGCCCAACATCATTTCGATATTGGGTGTGTTGAATGCCTTATGTTGCATGGCTTTTGAAGCACGAAACTCTTTGCGGCGATGCACCAGATATACCTTACGGCAAAGTTTGGCCAGATAAGTGGCTTCTTCGAGAGCCGAATCGCCTCCGCCTACAATGGCCACATCCTGACCGCGATAGAAGAAACCATCGCAGGTGGCACAGGCCGAAACGCCATAGCCTCTGAGCTTTTGTTCTGATTCGAGGCCTATCCATTTGGCTGTAGCACCCGTGGCAATAATTACAGCATCGGCAAGTATGGTGTGGGTTTCGTCGGCCACCACTTTGAAAGGTTTTGATGAAAAATCGACACTGCTTATCACTCCCTA
>CAYYQJ010000076.1:0-9269 GCA_964473775.1 uncultured Bacteroidales bacterium
CCTTCTCTATCAGCAGCGTAAAATCAAAATCAATATACCCCTCCAAACTCAATTTTTATTCATAAGCCATTTTATCCCGTTTTAATTAACTCTTGCCCATTTCTGATATCGATAATTTACTACGGATGTTTTGATATGATATTATAAAAAAGAGTACTTGAGCGGTCTTTTTTGAGCTTTTTGAATCTTAAATCAGTAAAATATACCCTTTTTTCAGTGTCTCTGCATTTTCAAAATTTAAATTGTAGTTTTATAAATCATTGATTAATAAATTTAAGAGTGTTACAAATGCACGAAAACTATTTCATAAAACTCAACTTCGGCTTTATAATTTTATGAAATGACTTCATAGAATTATGATATGGCTTCATAGAATTATTATAAGCTATCATAAATTTATTATAAGGCGTTATAGGGTTATAATAAACCATCATAAAATTATTTTTCAGTATCATAATTATAGTTTAAGCAAACATAAAACTATGATAAGGCAAAACAAAATTATGAATTGGCATCATAAAATTATGATGCTGTATTATAATTTTATTTTAAATGTTCATAAAATGATGATGTGGCTTCATATTTTCAGTTTGGCACATCATAAAATTATTATGAGTATTCATAAAATTATAGTTTAGCTTTCATTAATTTTAGAGAAATACCAACGCTACGAAGTCTCCCATCTTCATTGTCATATTCATAAAGGTTTTGCTTTTCCTCATCAACCCAATAATCAGACTAACTTTACAAACCCAATCAACTCAATCTACCAACCAACTGTTATCGCCCCTTTTTAAGGGTTTGGGGTTTATAAACTCAATAAATAAGTTTAATTTTGTACAAATTTAAAAAACAAAACAAAGATGAGTGAAAATAAAAAATTATCCGATAAATTCATGGAAGTATTACAACACGAAGGCGTTGTAACAATTGTATCCTGGGGTGTAGAAACGCATGTGGCTAATACATGGAATACGTATCTTGTTGTAACTGATGACGAGCGTATTCTTATTCCTGCTTATGGCTTCAGAAAAACAGAGAGTAATGTGGATGTAAACAATAAAGTAAAAATAACCCTGGGTAGCAAAGAGGTGTTGGGATACAAAGATTATCCTGGTACGGGATTTGTAATTGACGGCACCGCCCGATATATCAATTCAGGCGAAGAGTTTGATTTTATGAAAGAGAAGTACTCTTGGCTCAGCAGAGTGTTGGAAATTACTGTTGAAACTGCAAAGCAAATGCTTTAATAAATAACAAAAAACAAAAGACAAATAACAAATTGAAAATAACAAATAACAAAAAGCAAATAACAAATAATCCCAAAAAACCAAAAACTCAATAAACCTAATCAATTCATCAATTCAATCAACCTAATCAACTCAAAATGAAAACAAAATTTACTTTTTTCCTGACTGCAATGGCTTTTTTATTTTTGACATCATGTCATAATAATGCAGGCGTAAACACCAGCAATGGTGAAAACAAAAAAGATTCAACGGCCAACTCTACCGCCAAACCAACCTCAAACTTTGATCTCTTACAAGGAAAGTGGCAGAGTAGCGACGACAAAACCAATTTTCTTGTTTTTGAAAAAAACCATAGAAAAGAAATTGCAGATGGAATGAAAAACTGGGATGATGAAGAATTTACGCTATCTGATAAATGCGGAAATGAAACCAACAAAGCAGATAATACGCCTAAGGAAAAAGACACTTATATTAGTTGCCTGAAATCCGATTTATGTTGGCATATTGAGACTCTCACTGCTGATAAATTGGTATTAACCTATATGGGAAGAGGAAACACTCTGATATATAACAAGGTGAAATAACATAGACTGAAAGGTTTATACGAGAAATTACTGAGCGGGTGAATTAATGTCATCCGCTCAGTTTTGTTTTTGTAAGAAAAGTCTTGCCTTAAGCAGGGAATAATAATAAACTTCTTTTTTGCATCAATGCATCCTTTCTTCTAACTTCGGTCTTCGGTCTTCTGACTTCTGACTTCCGTCTTCCAACTTCTGTCTTCCAACTTTTGCCTTCCATATTCCAAAAAAAATCGTACCTTAGCCCCAAAAAATGGCATGACCATTCAGCAATTACTAATTAAGTATTGGGGATATTCCGAATTCAGGCCCTTGCAGGAAGACATCATCAATTCGGTGCTTTCGGGCAACGATACCCTGGCTTTGCTTCCTACAGGAGGTGGCAAATCGCTTTGTTTTCAGGTTCCTGCACTGATGAAGGAGGGCTTATGCATAGTAGTTACGCCATTGATAGCCTTGATGAAAGATCAGGTGGAAGCCCTCAAAAAAAAGAAAATAAAAGCCATAGCCATCTATTCGGGTATGACCGCCGATCAAATTGATATTGCTTTTGATAATGCTGTTTTTGATAAAGAAGTAAAGTTTCTGTACGTTTCGCCAGAAAGATTGATAACAACTTTGTTCCGTGAGCGATTGAAACGTATGAAAGTGAATTTGCTTGCTGTAGATGAAGCGCATTGTGTTTCGCAATGGGGTTATGATTTTCGTCCGCCTTATTTACAGATTGCCGAAATTCGTGAATACATACCCAATGTGCCCTTGCTGGCATTAACTGCAACTGCCACGCCCACTGTGGTTATTGATATTCAGCAAAAGCTGAACTTCAAAAAGAATCTGGTGATACAGAAAAGTTTTGAGCGTAAGAATCTATCGTATTTTATTCAAAAAGCGGAAGATAAAAATGCGGTGTTACTGAAAATCATCAACAAGCAAAAAGGTTCGGGTATAGTGTATGTGAGAAACCGCAAAAAAACGCAACAGATTTCTGAGTTTTTAAACCGAAATGGTGTCAGTGCCGATTATTATCATGCAGGACTCGACCACAGAAGCCGTGATTTAAAACAAATTGCCTGGACCAATGGTAGTAAAAAAGTGATAGTGGCCACCAATGCTTTTGGGATGGGAATAGATAAGGCAGATGTTCGGTTTGTGGTTCATATTGATTTACCTGATTGCATAGAATCCTATTTTCAGGAAGCGGGCAGGGCAGGACGTGATGAGAAAAAAGCATTTGCGGTGATGCTTTATTACAATGAGGATACTATGGATTTATTTCAGAAATTTCAGTCGTCGTATCCTGAAAAAGAAATCATTCAAAATGTGTACACCTTTTTGTGCAATTACTTTCAGTTGGCGATGGGTACAGGTAGAGATAGTGGTTTTTTGTTTAATATCAATCAGTTTGCAGGGCATTATAATCTGAATGTGAATACGGCTTATAGTGCGATCAAGTTTCTGGAAAAGGAAGGATATGTAGCTCTTTCTGAAAACATAAACGATTTTTCTACCATACATTTTCTGCCGAATAAACACGATTTGTACAAATTTCAGCTTCAAAATGCAAAATACGATGCATTTATAAAATGGATACTCAGGATGTACACTGGTGTTTTTAATGATTTTGTACCCTTTGATGAAACAGACTTTGCAATAAAAACCAAATATACCAGAGAGCATATCATTGCTACACTCAAAGAACTTGAAAAGCAAAATGTGTTGATTTATAATCAGCGCTCTGATCAGCCTTATATTTTCTTTACCACCGAACGTCAGGATGCCAAAGAAATAATGCTTAGCGATGAGAATTATAAAGTACTTAAAGAAAATGCACTGAAGCGTATGGATGCAATGGTGGATTTTGTATCGTTACATACCAAATGCCGCAGTCAGTACCTGTTGGAGTATTTTGGTGAAAAAGATACCAAACGCTGCGGAATATGCGATGTGTGCCAAAAAAGAAATGACCTGGGACTTACCGAACTGGAGTTTGACAAAGTGGTGGAACAGATACATCCTATGTTGCAAATCAAAGCGATGTCTCTTGCAGAAATATTGAGTCTTGTAACAAACATTCATGAAGATAAAACGATAAAAGTGATACAATGGTTGACTGATAACGATAAAATCAGCATTACCGAGGAAGGGAAATACCGTTGGTATTCGTAAGCCAGAAAAGGGAAAAAGTATTTCTGATTTTCGTTTTTAATGATTAATTTTGCTGAATAAAATTACAACTTATTAATAAAAAAATAGAATTTATGGAACCAAAAGAAAAAGTTTTAGAAGCAATGAAACAGGCCGGAGTGCCTTTAAATGCTGGAAAAATTGTAGAATTAACAGGTCTGGAAAGAAAAGAAGTTGATAAAGCCATGGCAAAATTAAAAGCAGAACAGGCTATCGTTTCTCCAAAGAATTGTTTTTGGCAGCCTAAATAAGTGAAACATTTTATTGGGCTAACAAGGAAATCTATCTTTATTAGCCCATTAATTTAACTAAAAGCTTACCTCAAACATTAACAATAAAATATATGGAAGATAAAAAAACTATCATTCTGGAGATGTTCTATACACTCACTTGTCCGAACTGTAAAATCATGAAAAGACAACTGGATGAGGTGCTTCCGAAATTTGGTAATAAGTTTGAATTGAAGAGAACCAATGCAAGTTTACCTGTTGGCATGGTGAAAAGTATGAAACTTGGTATTCATGCTGTGCCGGCTTTACTTATCGACAATAAGTTGGTTTTTAGAAGTGTGCCAACTAATGAAGAATTATTACAAAAACTAAACAGCTACTAAACAATAAATTAAATTAAAATGGAAGAAAAGAAAAAACTCAGATGCCCAATTGGCATGCCTGCAGGAATAATAGCAGCTCTGATTGGCATCACAGGCATAATAATGAATATAATAACTTTCAATCTGGTTGGATTGATTACATCCATTGGACTATTATTAATGGCCATGCCTTTCGTTCGAATCATCATGATGGTACATTCTGCCAACGATAGATTGGATGAATTAGAAAAGAAAATGCAGAAATAATTGAATCGGGCGGACATAAAAATCCGCCCGATTTTTTTTTGCATAAACTTAAATTTCAATTTACAACAAATGACTCTTATTGTCCACAAATGGCAATAATAGACAATTTCCAAATCATAAATCTTAAAGGAAAAATTTCTTCTCTTTTTTTTCGTACTTCTGAATATTCTTTTTTACTTTTGTCGCAATATCTACAAACTATACAGGATTGGTAGACTATTAAACTAAAAAGAACTAAAATGGGTCAACTATACGACAGATTAATGCAGGATATCCGCTTTGAAGAAGGCCTCAATGCTTGTATCAATTGCGGCACCTGTACGGCAATTTGTGCGGCTGCCGAATTCTATAATTATGATCCCCGCTCTGTTGTTGATAAGGTTCAAACTAAGGATGATGAAAAGATCATTGAACTGCTGAAAAGTGAGACCATCTGGTATTGCGGCGAATGTATGTCTTGCAAAACACGTTGTCCGCGTGCCAATGCTCCCGGACTTATTATTATGGCTTTGCGCTCCTTATCGCAGGATATGGGATATTTTGTAGAATCCGAAAAAGGACGTCAGCAGCTGGCATTGAAACGGACCATAGGCGAATGGATCTTAACTACAGGTTACTGTGTATATCTCGAAGGGGTAGGCACCGACCTGCATCCCGAACAGGGCCCGGTTTGGGATTGGAAGCAAAAGAATTGGAACAAGGTATTCGAACGTCTTGGTGCCAACTATAGAGGCGATGGACCTGGTATCCTTAGAAAAATACCGGAAGAAACTCTGGAAGAGATTCGCGAGATTTTCCGTGTCACTGGAGGTATGAAACGATTCGATCAAATTGAATCCTGTTCTAAGGAAAAAGCTGCTGAGATGAACCTTAACCTGGATGAAAAGGGAATTTCCAGCGAATATTTCGGCCACATTTATAAATATAACTCACAAACCCACTACCGCGATGAAGATTGAAGGTAAAAAGGCACTTTGGAAAGATTACCAGAAAGAAATAGCCGACGACAAATACTTCTATGTGCGTTCTTGCATAAGGCAGAGCTTTTTTCCGGGTTCTGAGACCGCTTTCCTGAATATCATGCGCAACGATCTGGGTAAGGATCTTTACGAACATCCCTGTCATACCACTTGCACAGGTATTGGATACCATAGCGATATTGTTCCCATTGAAACCACCATGACCGTGGTCGCACGTCAGTTTGCTCTGGCAACCGAAGCCGGCTATAAGAATTACGTTCCCAGTTGTGTGACATCTTTCGGTTTGTATACCGAAATACTTGACATCTGGCATCATTTTCCGGAAACTCTTGCCAAAACACGGGAAAACCTAAAAAAAGCCACAGGTCGTGAATTTGATATTCCTGAAAACCTGGCCCATGCCAGCGATATCATTTATAAGTTCCGTAAGGAAATAGCTGCCAAAGCCAAGTATAAACTTGTAAATAAAACCACGGGAGAACCACTGAAAGTAGTTGAACACATTGGATGCCATTATTCAAAGATGTTTCCATCTAAGGGTGTAGGTGGCGCTGAGTATCCTTATGTTTTGGTGGGCATGATAGAAGAGTGGGGAGGCGAAGTTATTGATTATCCAGAACGCAGGCATTGTTGTGGTTTTGGATTCCGTCAGTATCTGGTTCAGGCTAACCGCGGGTATTCCATAGCCTGTTCACACAAGAAGTTCGAATCTATGGAGCCTTATAAGCCAGATATGATCATCACCAACTGTCCGGGCTGCCCGATGTTTCTGGATAAATGGCAATATGCCATTGCCGAAATGGAAGGAAAAACATATGGTGAGAACGGCAAAGGTATTCCAGTTTTCACATACGAAGAGCTGGCAGGGCTGGTTCTGGGATATGATCCCTGGGATCTGGGACTTCAATTGCATCAGGTTTCCTGCGAACCTGTGTTGGATAAAATGGGTGTCCCTTATAATCCTGAAATGAAATACGAAGGAATAGACAGGCAAAAGCTCGGCATACCCGAATTGCCTGTAAACCTGAAATGTTGTTAAATTATTAAACTTAATATAATGGACAAACTCGAAAAACTGTCTGAGATTGATAAACTGTTTACTCAGAACAAAAAAAACATCCATCATCCTGCTGATCTGATCAATATCCTTAAGGATTTTACTTTTACCTATGAAGAGCTTAAAGAAGATCTCTTATTTCCTGAGGATCTGCCATACGGACGCAATGTAATTTTTCGCAGCGATAATTTCGAAGCCATTCTGATGAACTGGAAGCCTCGTCAGAGCAGTTATATTCATGACCATGGCAATTCCTTTGGTGTGGTTTACGTGGTTACGGATGGAGGTAATAATGTAGCTTATGATGTGGATTACAGTTATATTGCGACCATTACTTTGAATAAAGGTGAATTTGTTGAAGTGCCTAAAGGTATTTATCACCGTATCGAAAATCCTACAGCCGATTATTCAGTAACCTTGCATTTCTACGCACCTCCCTTGAACGGTATGAAGGTGATTGATACCAGCGACGTAAACCGTCAGTTTATCGTTTCCAACGAGACCGGTGCCTGGGAACCCAAGAATGAAGAGATCGTTAAAAAACTGTAGTAAAACAATATCCAAATAGATGGCAAAGAAAGTTGTTGTAATAGGAGGCGGAATTGCCGGCATGGAATCCTCCGCTTATCTTGCCGAAATGGGCTATGATGTCACCCTGCTTGAAAAAGAAGATAGGCTGGGTGGTCATTTGCGTAATTGGGAAAAACTATTCCCTACCATGCGATTGGGAAGCGAGGTGTTGGAGTTCCTGAAACTGGGAGTGGAGACTAAGGTAAACGTGATTCGCAACGCAAACATCACCAAAATCAATCCTATTGAAAAACGTTTTCAGGTAGAGCTCGATCGCGGAGCCAGTTTTATTGCCGATGCGTTGCTGGTGACTACAGGCTACGATGTGTTTGATGCTACTAGAAAGGAAGAATACGGCTATGGCATTTACGATAATGTGGTTACTTCTGCCGACCTCGAAAAGTTGTTTCTGAAAGGTGGTACTATAGTGAATCCTATGGGTAAAGTTCCGCAAAAAATAGGTATTGTGCATTGTGTAGGTTCGCGAGACGAAAAAGTAGGTCATGTGTATTGTTCCAAAGTTTGTTGTGTGACAGCAGTGAAACAGGCCATTGAGATCAAGGAAAAACTACCCGATGCCACTGTCTATTGTTTCTATATGGATCTGCGTATGTACGGTATGCACTTCGAGGCTTTGTATAAAGAAGCCCAGGAAAAATATTCCGTGAACTTTGTGCGGGGACGTTTGTCGGAAGCCTGCGAAAACCAGGATCATTCCATTTTAGTTAAAGTAGAAGATACCCTGGCTGGCAAACCCATGAAGCTATCTGTCGACCTGCTGGTGCTGATGGTGGGTTTTGTCCCATCCGAAGGAACAAAAAAGATTGGAGGGATGATGGGACTCGAATTTGGAGTCAACCACTTCTTTAAGACCAAAGACCAGCACACCCTGACCAATGTTTCCAATATCCGCGGGGTGTTCTTTGCCGGTTCATGTACCGGTCCCAAGACCATCACCAATACCATTACCGATGCCCGTGCGGCTGCTACTACGGTAGCCAGTTATCTTGAAGGCTACGATCTGGAAGTCAGAACCAAGGCATTCTTTCAGTAAATAACAATGGACAATGGTTGACTTTGGCTATAAAATACAGGCGGACCGGCAAATTGATCTGGATAAAACCGACAAAAGGCTGGCAGAGTTCATAAAAAAGAACGAGCCGACCTTCAATACCTGTATAGCTTGCGGAGGTTGCACTTCTACCTGCACAGCCGGAAACTTTACCCCCATGAATTTCCGCAAAATGCAACTGATGATACGAAGGGGCGAAACCCAAAATGTCAGGAAAGAGATAGCCCAGTGTATGCTGTGTGGCAAATGCCAGTTGGTGTGTCCGCGCGGCGTCAATACCCGTAAGGTGATCATGCTTATCAAACAAGGACTGGAGGCTGGACTATGAGTTTCGATGTTTTTGTACTTCCTTTCAGTATAGGGCTTTTGTTGCTTTTCATATTGGTGGTGTTCAAGATATCCTTCTGGGTTCGTCAACTTCCGCTTCGCGACCGCATAGCTTTAAATAAAGGTATTTTCAGCAGAAAAATCTTTAAGGTGATGGGCGAGGTGATCATGGAAAGTTTGTTTCACCGCCGCATCTATAAAATCAACCCTGTGCTAGGCTATATGCACATGAGTTTCGCTTTTGGGTGGTTTATGCTCATTGTGTTGGGGAATGTCGAAACCCGTATTCATTCCGGTACCGAACTCAACCTGCCTTATTACGCCATTTTCTTCAAGTATTTTCTGACCGAGATCGGAAGAGCACACGTCTGAACTCCAGTCACCTGAAGCTA
>CAYYQJ010000077.1:0-1988 GCA_964473775.1 uncultured Bacteroidales bacterium
ACGAGGTAGCTTCAGGTGACTGGAGTTCAGACGTGTGCTCTTCCGATCTTTTCTGTTATATTTCGTATTTTTGCCAAAAAATTTCAGATGAGCGAGCCTATCAAGCATGAATGCGGAATTGCATTTATTCGTTTATTAAAACCCATTGAGTTTTATCTGTCGAAATACGGCACCACTCTTTACGGCCTGAATAAATTGTCGTTGTTGATGGAAAAACAACACAATAGGGGGCAGGATGGAGCCGGTATAGCTTGTGTGAAACTGGATGTGGAGCCGGGTATCAGGTTTATCAATAGGTTGCGCTCCAATTCGACCACAGCGATTAACGACATTTTTAATGAGATTTATAACAAGCTGAAAGCTGTTAAAAAAACAAATCCAGCCCTGCTAAACGATGTGTCGTGGCTGAAATATAATACTGATTTTATTGGCGAATTGTATCTGGGGCATCTGCGTTATGGCACTTTTGGCAAAAATAATCTGGAGAATCTGCATCCTTTTATCCGTCATAATAACTGGCAAACAAAAAATCTGGTGCTGGCAGGCAATTTTAATCTGACCAATGTGGACGAATTGTTTCAGCGATTGATTACACTGGGGCAGCATCCTGTGGAAACATCGGATACGATTACCATACTTGAAAAAATAGGGCATTTTCTGGATCAGGAAAACGAAAATCTGTATCAGTTGTTTAAGGCGCAGGGGTTTTCGAAGATGGATATTTCGTCGCTGATAGCAAAAGAACTGAACATTCAAAAGATATTGAACAAAGCAGCCAAAGATTGGGATGGGGGTTATGCGCTGGCAGGAATGTTGGGGCATGGCGATGCTTTTGTGATGCGCGACCCTTCGGGCATAAGGCCTGCGTTTTATTATGCCGATGACGAAATAGTGGTTGCTGCATCGGAACGACCTGTGATACAGACGGCCTTTAATGTAAATATTGACAACATCCATGAGATTTTGCCGGGCAATGCGCTTATTATTAAAAAAGATGGAACTCATGCCATCAATCAGTTTTGCGAGCCGCGAAAGAAATTGTCGTGCTCGTTTGAGCGTATTTATTTCTCGAGAGGTACCGATCAGGATATTTATCTGGAGCGTAAAAAGCTGGGCAACTATATCACCCTGCCTGTTTTAAAAGCCATTGATTATGATATTGAGAATACGGTGTTTTCGTATATCCCCAATACGGCTTCGGTGGCTTATTATGGTATGCAGCAAGCGCTTGAAGATTTCTGCAATGGGGTGAAGAAAGATAAAATTTTGAATGCTGGACGCACATTGACCGCCGAAGAGCTGGATAAGATACTTGCTTTCAGGCCACGTTTTGAAAAAGTGGCGGTGAAGGATATGAAGCTTCGGACGTTTATCACACAGGATAAAGACCGCGACGATTTGGTGGCGCATGTGTATGATGTTACTTATGGAATCGTTAGAGATGGCATAGATAGTATAGTGGTGATTGACGATTCGATTGTGCGCGGAACTACATTAAAGCAGAGCATCATCCGTATTCTGGATCGATTGCATCCCAAACGTATTATTATTGCATCATCGGCTCCGCAAATACGTTTTCCTGATTGTTATGGTATTGATATGGCCAAACTGAATGATTTTGTTGCCTTCCGTGCCGCCATAGAATTGTTGCACGAAACGGGACAATCGCATATAATCAATCAGGTGTATAAAAAATGTAAGGCTCAGGAATGTTATCCTAAGGAGCAGATTGTGAATTATGTGAAAGAAATTTATGAGCCATTTACAGATAGCATGATTTCGGAAAAGATTTCAAAGATGCTAACTCCTGATGGTATAAATGCTGAAGTGCAGATTATTTATCAAACCATAGCTGATTTGCTTTCGGCTTGCCCGAATCATACAGGTAGCTGGTATTTCAATGGAGATTATCCTACACCTGGAGGAAATAAGGTGGTTACCAAGTCGTTTATAAATTATATAGAGGGGAAAAACGAGAGGGCGTATTA
>CAYYQJ010000077.1:2088-9256 GCA_964473775.1 uncultured Bacteroidales bacterium
GTCTGCGTAGTATTCTTTGCCTTTCCAGGTGGTTCCCAGCTGGATTTCGTTTTCCAGAAGAATATACAACCATTCGGGGTTTTTATCTTTGCCAAAGGGGCCTGTGCCTATGGCTCCTGTGCCGGATAAGGTTTTAATTACATCGTTTTTATTTGCCAAATCCCAGGTTACAGTGAGGGTATCAAAGGTGCTGTCGGCTTTCGGACCTGTTATCTTCATATAATTAAGGCCATCCGCATTATCTTTATAAAAACTGATATTCGTACCCAGATGATTTTTATAAAGGCTTAAGGAGTCGAGGTTGTCAACCGTGTAAGATTTCAAAGTATAATTGCCGTAAATACTTTGCATGGTAGTATCGTAATTTTTCTTTTTACAGGAAAACAAAGTGACTAACAGAAAAACAAGAAGAATAGGTAAGATTGTTTTTTTCATTTGATAATCCTCGGATGGCTTAATAACTTAATCAATAAAAGGATTATTCACTTTTTCGTATCCAATAGTGGTGGTAGGTCCGTGACCGGGATATACCTTATAACTATCATCCAAAGTGAATAATTTTTCTTTAATGCTTTTCATCAACACATTGTAATCGCCTGTAGGCAAGTCGGTACGACCAATGCTGCCATAAAACAACACATCGCCGGTTATCACAAATTTTTCTTTATGACAAATATAGCAAACACTTCCTTCGGCATGACCCGGAGTGTTGACCACGCTGAGTTTGTTATCACCCAGTGTTATTACATCTCCTTCATTCACAAAACCTGAAGCTTTCATCACTCTATCAACTTCAAAACCAAACACCGAACCATAACCAACGGATGCTCTTAATAATTCGGAACCGGCTTTATGAATGGTTGCTCCTATTTTATAAAGATCTTCAAAATGGGCAATACCCAGAATGTGGTCGATATGGCAGTGTGTGATGAGAACTTTAACCAGTTTTAAATTGTTTTCTGCAATATAAGTATCTAAAGTTTTTTTTTCTACCTGAGTGTAGCAACCGGGGTCGATAATGATACAATCTTTGTTAGAGGACGAAAGCACATAAGTGTTCACCCCGAAATCATTTAATTCAAAAGTTTTTATAGTAAACATAATTTATAATTTTTAGAAACTAGGGCAATTTACAGCTTTCATCTTTTTAAACTGTAGTACTACATTTTTAGGATATTTGACGGTATATCCCAGTTTAATGGTTTTTACTTTTCCCGGGTCGATTATATAATTCCAATCAAGAAGTCCTGACAGCGTGGTATGAACTGCGCCAGATAATTCGTCAGGTGTAACTTCAATATCCTGATTATTGCTGACAGGCAACTGATCCTGAATTTCGATATTGATAGGCATTGCATGATTGTTTTTTATTGAAATTTCGTACACATAAGTAGCTTTACGCTTGCTGCCCATCAGTTGTTTGCTGCTGTATTCTTTTTGTTTTACACGGTCGATTTGTATGCGGCTGTCGCGACCCAAAGAAATTTGTAAGGTATCGGATATTTCGTTCGGATTGATGTAAGACTGACCCACATAAATACCATTGAGATAGACATTGGCATTGCCTTCAACCAGATTTAAATCTTCCCATTCGTTGATGCAGGCTATCAGGAAAGCGCTTTTTTCAAGAACAGGCACACTGATATAACGATAATCGGCTTTTAAGGAATGTTCTTCTACATCCATAATATAGGGCTGTGCATCCGAAGGCAGTGTGTAACGGTTTTTAAGTTGGATATCAAAACTCAGTTCAGGAACACTGATTTGTTTCATCTGAACCTTCTGATGCATTTGCATTTGTTGTTTGTCTTCTTCTTTATTGTTGAATGACCACGAATAGGAGCCGTTATCCACCTGCGACACATTATTATTGAGTTGAAAGTAACCTGATTTGTTGTATTTATTAAGATTGCTGTAATCCGACAGATACCAGGTTTGCAAATCAGGAACCGTTATGGCTTTTAATGGGTCGGCTGTGGACAGGGTGATTGCGATATCATTCAAATCAATTCCACAATTATTATAGGCTTTCGCACGATAAATAAGGTCTATAGGCTTGCTGATGTCTTCGCATTTCAAATCGTAATAGGGCATCCATCCTGCATCGCTTACTACATAAGATATTTCTAATGAAGATGACTGAGCTTTTGGAGCAATGAGCAAAACCGATACTTCGGAATGAGAACTTTTTATGCCAACGGATAGTTGATAAACTTTGGTTTGCAATTGTGTGAGTTGTGTGGAATAATTGTCTGATTCGACGGCGAGTTCGGTAACTCTTTTATTTATTTCCAACACTCTTGTCTGAAAAAAATCGGCAGCTTTTTGTAAATCCAATACATTTACCCCTGTATTCTGACCACCCAAGGATTGATTTTTCAGTAACATTTCCTTCTGAATATTTAAGGCATTGGTTTCGTCGGCGGCTGCACTGAGTTTTTTATTGATTAATTTAATGGAATCGTTCGCCTGATTGTATCTCAACATTTCGGCATCAACAGGAGTTGAAGTAACACTATGTTTCATAGACAAGACGGTAGTTGCTTCGTCGGAATTAATCCGGATAGTAGCAGGATTCAGCTTAGGAGAGAAATTTTCCAGCACAAGTGTATTACGACCTGCCTGTAGGTTCACGTTCACTTTATAGCGAATCTGTGCGCCGCTGAGATAAATGATGGCATCATTAACGGGTGGACTAAGTTTGATGATGTTTTCTTTTTGCCCGAAAACAGCCGTTGTAAATACCGAAAGCAAAACAATAAGGAATAAGAATTTTTTCATAACAATAATGTTTATGGTTCAAAAATAAGTAAAATTTGCGAGAGTATCAGTTCTGCAAATATTAAACCGAATTTTATGGTTAAACAAAAAAAAACAGTTTTTCTTTTAGACTTCCGGATTGGTATGAAAACCTGTTTTATTTTTCAATTGATAATAATGATGTTAGCTGTAAAATTGCTGCTGTATTTTTCAGAATAAAATTCAAACAGCAGTCATTGTTTTTAGCCAAAAAAATAAAAAAATAAAAATCTTACAAAGATTTTTGGTTGTGAACCTAAATAATATAATTTTGCCCAACAAAACTGAGTTGAAACACTCATTTAAATTCAAATTTTTCAATATGGACAAAATACTAATAATTGGAGCCTTGGGTCAAATCGGATCCGAACTTACGCCTGAATTAAGAACTATTTATGGAACGGAAAATGTGATTGCTTCCGATATCCATGACAATTATTCAAACGTGGGCGACCCTTATGTTAAACTAGATGTTACCGATGCTAAAGCTTTTGCGGAGGTGTTAAAGAAACATCGTATCACTATGGTTATAAATATGGCTGCTATTTTGTCAGCCAACGGAGAAGTTAGTCCCATGGCTGCCTGGAATATCAACATGAACGGACTTATCAATACGCTTGAAGTTTGCCGCGAGCATAACATCAGGCGGATACTGGTGCCTTCGAGCATTGCTGCTTTTGGCCCGGGAACCCCTATAGATAATACTCCGCAGGAAACTGTTTTACACCCTTCCACCATGTATGGCATCACAAAAGTGGCCGGTGAATTGCTATGCGATTATTATGTTCGCAAGTATTGCATGGATGTAAGAGGCTTGCGTTATCCGGGTATCATCAGTTATAAAACCCTTCCGGGAGGTGGAACTACTGATTATGCAGTGGCTATTTATTACGATGCCGTTAAGTATGGAAAATACACCTGTTTTGTTAGAGAAGATACCCGCCTGCCGATGATGTATATGCCCGATTGTTTGAAAGCAACTATTGATTTATTGCATGCCGATTTTCATAAGCTTGTTCATCATTCGGATTTTAATTTGAGTGCCATGAGTTTTTCTGCCGGTGAGTTGGCTGCATCTATCCGTAAATATATGCCAGATTTTCAGATTGAATATGCTCCTGATACCAGACAAAAAATTGCAGATTCGTGGCCAAACAGCATAGACGATTCATGCGCCCGCAAAGAATGGGGATGGAAACCCGCTTACGACCTGGATAGCATGACAAAAGATATGCTTGAGAAAATTTCCGAAAAAAATAAAATAGGTGTATTATAAACTTTGGAGATTAAAATTATGCAAAAAAAAATCAACGAATTTCTGGCAGAAGAACTGCAGAAACTTCACGACCAAAAATTATTTAAAACAGAACGTATCATAGAAAGTCCGCAAGGGGCTGAAATCGTTGTTAAAGGTCAGAAATGTCTTAACTTTTGTGCCAACAACTATCTGGGACTATCTTCGCATCCTGATGTGCTTAAAGCTTCTCATGAAGAAATCGACCATCGCGGCTACGGATTGTCTTCAGTACGTTTTATCTGCGGAACACAGGATATTCATAAAGAACTGGAAAAGAAAATTTCCGATTTTCTTGGCATGGAAGAAACCATTTTGTTTTCATCATGTTTTGATGCCAATGGTGCAGTTTTCGAACCTTTGTTGGGCGAAGAAGATGCCATCATCACCGATTCGTTAAACCATGCTTCTATCATCGATGGCATACGTCTTTGCAAAGCCCAACGCTGGATTTACAAACATGGCGACATGCGCGATATCGAAGAAATTGACCCTGCCAACGATAAAATGGCCAAAGGATTAGAACTTTGTTTGAAAGAAGCACGTGCCAATGGTTGCCGTTTTATTATGGTGGCTACTGATGGTTCTTTTTCTATGGATGGCGATATTGCAAAGCTCGATCAGATTTGCGATTTGGCTGAAAAATATGATGCTTTGGTGATGGTTGACGATAGTCATTCAACAGGTTTCTTAGGCAAAACAGGTCGCGGAACTCACGAGTATCGGGGTGTGATGCGTCGTGTTGATATCATCACTACCACTTTCGGTAAGGCGCTGGGTGGTGCTTCCGGCGGTTGTATTTCATCGAGCAAAGAGATAGTTAACTGGCTACGAAACAAGGCTCGTCCGTATTTATTTTCAAACACTGTGGCTCCTGCAGTGGTGGGTGCGACCATCAAGGTGATGGATATTTTGATGGCATCAACCGATTTGCGCGACAAACTGGAACGCAATACCAAATATTTCCGTCAGAAAATGACTGAAGCAGGTTTCGATATCATTCCGGGCGACCACCCAATTGTAGCTATCATGTTTGGGAAATATCCTGATTGCTCGAAACTGGCAGTTAATTTTGCAAACAGAATGCTCGAAGAAGGCATTTATGTGATTGCATTTTCGTTTCCTGTGGTTGCCAAAGGTAAAGACCGCATACGTGTACAGGTTTCGGCCGCACATTCTCAAGAGCATCTTGAAAAAGCAATTGCTGCTTTTACCAAGGTTGGGAAAGAATTGGGAATGATATAAAAATATGATTTTCAAAGGAAAGAGGGAGGTATTTGCTTCCCTCTTTTTTATAAAACGCAAATTCTGAATGAATCAGACATTGTTTGTGTAGATATTTTATAAGGTATTGCAATATTTAATGAAGAGTTCAATAAATATGAAGTTGGTATTTAAAATAGTGGAGAAAAATTTGGGGACAAGAACGAAGCGTAAAGAACCAAGAATAGGGTGACCTTAATCAAGTTCGGGGCGAACTTAACTTTGTTCAAGTTGAACTTGACCAAGTTCGGAGTGGACTTTATTTCGGTAGAATATTTAAAAAAAAATGAAAATAATTGCAATAAAAAATACCTAAACAATCTTCCTTTAATAGTTTTTATTATTTTTACCATTCTTTAGAATTAAAGATTAACCAAATGAAAAACAATGTTTACTAATCATATAGGCGAATTTGCTGCGCTGTTTACCGCTTGCTGCTGGACAGTTACTGCTCTGGCTTTCGAATCGGCAAGCAACAAAGTAGGTTCTATAGCTGTCAACCTGATTCGTTTGATGATGGCTTTGGTTTTCCTGAGTGTGTTTTCTTATTTTATCAGAGGGATGCTACTTCCTTTGGACGCATCAGCGCATAGCTGGATGTGGCTTTCGCTGTCGGGATTAATTGGCTTTGTGATAGGCGATCTATTTCTTTTTGAATCTTACACCATCATAGGTTCCAGAATTTCGATGTTGATTATGACGCTGGTGCCACCCATAACGGCCTTTGTTAGCTGGCTGATGCTGGCCGAAACCATGACACTTTTTAATTTTATTGGCATGGCAATGACACTGGGAGGAATTCTAATAGTGATAGTGGATAAAGGTAAAGGTGAAAAAATGTTCTCGTTCAGACATTCATTGAAAGGGATATTGTTTGCATTCATTGGGGCAGTAGGCCAGGCAGTTGGATTGGTATTCAGTAAGGTGGGCATGGGAAACTACAGTGCTTTTGCGGCAACACAAATAAGAATTATTACAGGAATTGTTGGCTTTGGATTGGTGATAAGTGTTTGGAAAAAATGGGGGAATGTAGGACAGGCAATAAAAAATGGTACTGCCCTTAAAAGAATTGGATTGGGCTCCATGTTCGGGCCTTTTCTGGGAGTTTCGTTTTCTTTATATGCGGTTCAACATGCCAATTCGGGAGTAGCATCCACAATAATGTCTATAGTTCCCATTCTTATTATTCCTGCCTCCTTATTATTTTTACATAAAAAAGTTACTCTGAAAGAGATTATTGGTGCTGTAATAAGTGTGAGTGGGGTGGCCTTGTTCTTTTTATAGAGAATAGATAAAAATGAAAAACTAAGAGCCAAATTTGATTGGCAAATTATAATTCAGGCTCTTAAATTCATTGAATTCTCAATGCTTGATATTAGAACTGGATACTATATTTTATCCAACTTTTCCATCCAATTCGCGAATGGCTACCCATGCCATAAATCCCATACCTGTAGACATGCATTGTTCGTCAACCTTGAAATTGGCAGAGTGGAGGTTTGAAATTTCATCTGAATTAGTTGCTTTAACTCCCAACCGATAGAAGCAGGAGGGGAGGCTATGCGAAAAATAAGCAAAATCTTCAGCAGTCATGCGCAAATCTATGTCCACCACATTTTCTTCTCCCAGATAATCTATGGCATATTCTTTTAAGCGGAGGGTGAGTTTTACATCATTAAATAGAAAAGGATAACCGCTGTCGATAAATACATCGCAACTGGCATTAAATGCTTTGGCAATATTTTCAGCAATATCTCTGATGTGTTGATGTGCCTGTTTGCGCCAGTCTTCGTTAACAGTACGCAAGATCGG
>CAYYQJ010000078.1:0-9095 GCA_964473775.1 uncultured Bacteroidales bacterium
TGATCAGTCCAATGATCGCACTGACACCGATAAACCCATAGCTCCCTGTGATAATCGCGACATGGATGGTGAGCCAGTATGATTTGAGCACCGGCACCAGATTGGTGATCTCCGGGTTCAGCCAGCTCATCTGCGCTACAAAAAGGGTAAGACCAGATAAGATGGCTGCTGCTGCCAGTACCATTGGGTTACGACGCGCAAAGATCAACCCTGCCAGCATACCTGCCCAGGCAATGTAGATCATCGACTCATAACCATCGCTCCATGGCATATGTCCGGCAACGTATCCTCTGACAATCAATCCGACTGTATGCGCAAGGAAGCCTATAAATAATGCAATTACGGTATAATTGACTGCTTTCTGGTTCAGCTTTTTTCCTGTAAATAAAGAGTAAAAGAAAAATCCCAGCAACACAAAACCCAGCAGGATATACCAACCGGTAAGGTCTTTGAAAATATTGACATGGTTGTATAAGATTTCAAGGTTCTGTTTGTTTTTTGGGGGAATCAATGCCGCACCATAAGTCTGCTGATAACTGATGATTTGGGCAGTTGCCAAAAGGGCATCTTCGTTATTGCCTGAATTTAAGGCAGTAAGAAAATTAGCATAGGCGTTACGAATGGTAACAGAATCGCGGCCAAAAGTTGCAGGCAGTTGTGCATGAGGTGAATACCATGTCTGGTCTCCGGGATTGGCAGATGGGAAGAACTTAAACTGCTCGCCTTGATAAACCTGGTAAATCACATTGAGCCGCTCATCGACTTTGATCACATCGTTGTCGAAACGGCCCCGCTCGGCCGGTTTTTTGTTGTAGGCAGCCTGCACTTCGCTACCCATTTTATATCTGCCCTGCTGATCGAAAAAGTCGTTAAAGGCAGCTTTACTTCCTGAAACACCAAGGGCTTTTTGGAGCTGATCGTCAGAAATGGCGATCATCTCGACCGATTGCCATTCCTGTGCCCTGATGGTCATACCCAGAACGACCTGCTCAGGGGTTTGCCCCAACAACCCTTCTGTACGGGATGATTTCATGATCACTTCGTAGGCAAGGGTACTGAAAGGTTTGATACGTCCATCGTGGCCCTGAACCCATACTTTGGCGAACTCTTTGGCAATTGCAGGATTTACAGGTTGAGGTTCGGCTGCATAAAGTGAGAAGCTTCCTTGTAAAATAAAGAAAACAACCATTGTTGTACCCGCAGCAGCTTTTTTCATCAGACCAAAAAAGTGACTCTTCGGATTGAAAATCGACAACAGAATTCCCAAAAATAGCAGGAAGTAGCCTGCATAGGTAAGGAATGTCCCGGCCATGTCTTTGTTCACCGAAAGGATGGTTCCTTGTTCATCTTGATCGTAGGACGATTGATAAAAACGGTATCCCCTGTGTTTCAATACGTTGTTCATAAATATTTTATGATCCTCATTCAGACCTTGTTCCGGATCAATTAAGGTTACCAAACTTTCGTATGAGGAGGGACTATTCGATCCGGGATATCGTTGAAGCACAAAATCGTTCAACTTTAGCGAGAAGGGGAGCTGCACCTCTATATCGTTGGAAACCATCTTGTTTGTAGTTTCCCCTTCGCGGATATGGACCACCCCTTCGCTTCCGAAATATCGTGTGACACCTGCTCCGATGATGATCAGGATAAAGGCAAGGTGGAATACGCCCATTGTCAACTTCTTGAACTGGTACATCTTGTATTTGGTGAAATTGTAAATCAGGTTGACCGAAAGGATCAGCATGATCAGTTCGAGCCACCATGAGTTGTAAACCGCTGCGCGTGCCGTTTCGACACCATACGAGCTTTCGATGAACGTGGCAACACCAAGTGAAACAGCAAATACCAGCAAAAGAAAACCGGCAGTCGCAATTGAAAACAGATATTTTGTTAATTTCTCCATCTGAAAATTGTTTTAAACATACAGGTAGTCAGCCCGTATGCAAGGATTAAAAGAACTAAATCATTGCATTACAGCGAATTATTGGGATAACGAGTGTCGAACCCAACAGCCAGAAATGCTGCGTAAAGATAAAAACTCCCTTTATACGACCATCCGGCATCCATATAAAAAATGAAGGGGGGTAATTGTTCACGAGGAATTTGCTCGGGGGCGGTAAGTAGGGGGATTTTTTGGTTGGTTGAGTGCGACTGGTGGCAGGCAACTGGCTGTTGTCTCTTATGCTTCCTATTCCTTGAGAGCAAGGTTGCGCCTGATGGATGGTATTTCTGCCATAAAAATTTCGAATTGCACGAATTTTGGGTAATGGTAGGGAAGGGGTGGAAAAGGACAAAAAAGACAGGCTATGGCCACCGATCTTTTTATATAACAGGCGATATAACAAATGACTTTCGTATAGACTGTTGTATATATTTAATATCTTTTTATATCTTCAATAATTTTCTTAATACCTTGTTCAAATTTATCAACGCTCAAATCAATACATAATGAGTTTTTTAATTTATCAACAATCGCGGGCAAATTGTTTTTCAACTCGTCAAAACGTTCTTTTTCGGAATTTAAATCTTTAATTAATCGTTTATTTTGTAATCTTTCAATAATTTTATTGTCAATGTCTTTAAGCTCTTCTTCTATTTTATCAAGAGCTATATCAGTGAAATCTCTTTTGAAGAATTCATTATCAATTATGCATGGAATAAAATATCTATGTCTAATTTTTTCCTCATATTGACTAAAAATTGTTTCCATTGCGACCCAAGCTGATAAAAGGCTATTAGAAGACACGATTGACAAAGTTACACCACTTTCCTTTATACAGTTTTCAATAAAATGTTTAATATTCTCCCCTGCTCGCATTGCTTCAATATCAATAATAGCTTGGATTCCACTCTTGTCTAAAAACTCTTTAATTTTTATCGCAACTGACTGGTCTTTATGATTATATGAAATAAACACTTTTGGTAGTTTATTATCTATCACACAAATTACTTTTTCAGAAAAATTTTCACAAATCCGAATTATTCCGACATTAATTTTTGCTTGAATTCTCATCCACTCTGCAAATTCAATCAAATTAAGATTATAATTTTGCTTGCTTTCGCTATATTGTGATTTCAATATAATGACATTATTTTCAGATTGTTCATTTTTATTTTCTTTTGCATATTTCAGTAACAAATCAAAAGCCTGATCTTGTTTATTATCTGCAACAAGTGTTTTTATTTTATCACAATTTTTCATTATATTCGAATTTGTTTAAAAAGTTATTAAAGTTGATAATTGTACCAATATAATCGTTACTGAAATTTATAAAATTGCAAAAGCAAATTTTTTATTAATTATAGGATTCCAAATTGGTGGTTGATGAATCCATTTGCCAATTTGTAACATATGACTTCTGTCGGATGAAAATTCTTTAATATAATCTGTTGCAGATATTAAGCGAAACTTTGGCTGCTGCATAAAACTATTAATATTTTTGGAAGTTTTATTAGTATATTCAACAGTTATTATTGGAAATGGTAAAATTGTATCAAAATCATAAACCAACCAACTGGTCCACTTTACTAATAATATAACATGATAATTCCAAATTATAGGAATATGATTATTCTGAGAAGATAATTTTTGACTATAAAATACGCATTTTTTTTGCACATTTGAAATAATGACAACTAATTTTTCAAAATCAGCAAAATCTGGATTGTTATATAAATACCAAAATTTTTCTTCACAATAAAACGGGGAGTAAAGTAAATTCTCTTTTATCATGATTAAGAATTTAGCAAGTTGATAATATCAATTATTGTATGAATAATTTCAATATATGATATTGTATTGGAATTCTCATTATTTGCTCTATACTCCTTTGGTAAAGGAATATGAACAAACCCAATTAATGGCTTAATTCCTAAAACCATTGATTGGTGAAAGGAAAGATAAAAAACATGATTGCATACAAAAGTACCAGCATGATTTGAAATTTTAAACGGAATTTTTTTGCTCTCTAACATTTTCGAAATTTCATTTAATGGCATATTTGTAAAATAAGCATTTTGTCCATTCGGCATTATAATTAAGTCTTTAGGACAATATCCTCTGTTATCTGGTTCTATTGCATCGTTAAGATTTAATGCAACTCGCTCAAGTGAAATTGTTTCTTCTTTTTTTGATACGCCAATATTTACAATAATATCTGGTTTTATGTGAGAGATTAGGTCAATAATCATATCACCCGATTTTTGAAATTCAGTTGGCAGAATTTCAAAAAACAATTCATAATCATTATTTAGTCTTGAGCGGCTTCCAATTTCTTGCACAACAACTTGTGATGGATTTATCGGAATATCTGAGAATGCATTAAAACCCGTCAACAATATTTTTTTCATTCATTTGTCTTATTAATTCATTATTTCTTTCATCTACTAATTTTGTCCAATAGCTTGTATTTAATATAATGTCAATTTTTTTTGCAAACTTCCTTGCACGATTATACATAAATTTAGCATTCTTATATTTTTTAAAATTTGTTTGAGCTACTAAAAGTGAATAATCACCGATAAATATGATAATATAAAATTTCACATAAAACCGCTCGGAAAACCTATATTTATACAACTGTTTTAGATGTCTTTTTACAATGTCTGCTTGCTGAAGTTTAAGAGACGCTAAAATAATACTATAAAGCGATGAGAAAATAGTTTCTTCATAATCTGAATTTAAAGAATTTTTGACGGCTGCATTTGCATATTCGTAACTATCATTATATTTTTTTTCAAAATACAGAATGTCAGCTTTGCATTTATTCATTCTAACCTTCCTATTTTCAGGCATTTGGTCCTCCATAGAATTCCATTCTTTTATTAATGCTTGAGCATTTTCAATGTGTCCTGTTTCCAAATTGCAACGCACTAAATTATAATAATGGTAATCATAAACCTGACCATTTCCCACGGAATTAGTAAAGATTTTAAGTGCTAAAGCTTCTTTAGCAATATCTAATGATTTTTTAAATTCACCACGAAATGATTCAAATCTTGCGATATGGACAAGCAAATCATTTTTCCATTCATTCTTAGAAACTGTATTAATAAGGTCTCCAGCTTGTGTATGAACTTTTTTTATTGAATCAAATGAAACTGGTATTTGTTGTGCAATCTCAATCCATTGCAAGAGGGACTTAAAAATTAAATAAGGATTATTAATCTTAATATTTTTACTTAAATTAGGTGATAATGTAACGATTCCTTCTTTTAATTTTCCCACTTGAACATAGCAAGTTCCTAAAGAATACCGAATTTCTGCCATAAATTCTTCATCTTCTCCTTCTTGAGCAATTGCATATGCTTTAAGATTATATTCAATTGCTTTCGACAATTGACGGTTTTGATAATAAAATGAAGACAAATAATAATTAAAGTGCATTTGTCTATTTTTAAGTTGCGGAATTAAATCATTTACTTGATAGGCAATAGCAATTTCTAAAGCTTTTGAATCCAAATCAAGACCTTCTGTAAGAAGTTGGTTTTGATAGGCAATACTTGCCAAATCAAGAATAGTTTGCAGTTTATATGCATTTGAATGGCTTATCATAATTCAATTATTATTAGGTTTGCAAATTCGTCTTTTAATATGTCAATAATACGTTTTTCAATTTTTGTTTTTGATATTATACTATTAACATCTTCATTAATAAAATCTTCCAGTGTTTTAAAATTAACAACTGTATTCTCAATGTGAGCCTTATCAAGCCTAACAATAGCTTTTTCTAAAATATTCCGTGATAAAAAATGTTTTCTGGGTTGAGTAAATAATTTAATAAGGTCTTTATTAAACGGTTTATTATCTTTTTCTATTTTTGATTTTATCTCCATTTCAATTAATGAAGGGTCTTGTTTTGAAGATTTATAACTAATAAAAGTTTCAGTTTTGATGTCGGCAGGTGTAATGTTCTGAATTTCCATATTTTTCATTAAAATGATAGGGAAATCCTGTTTTTTTATTGATTTGATTATTCCTAATTGAAACATCACATCAGCATGTAAATCGCTAATATCCGCAATAACACAATCAATATTATTTGCCAGAATTTTAACATTATCAAATAATCGCTTATCCTGTTCGAAATTCTTTGTTGAAATTATTTCAAAAAAGTATGGTGTTTTTTCAAATATTTCTTTTAGAGCAAGATATAAATTGTCATACTCTTCTTCATAAGAAGATATAAACAAAATTTGGATATGTTCAATATCTTTGATGCTATCTTTAATTGATTGTTGCTTTATTTCCATTAATTCTTTTCTAAGTTTATCTGAATTTTCCCGATAGTTCAGATTATCTTCATATAGTTTTATAAACTTTTCATAAAATTTAGTAAACTGTTCATATATTAATTGAGAAACAGTTTCGTTCAAGTAACTTCTGGAATACAATATTGCAGATATGAATAAACCAGAAATAATCTCTTTTACTATGTCATTACGTCTATCAATTTTGACAAGTTTATTAATTATATGACTATCTGCGTTAATGATTAATGTAAATGAGGGTTTTTGTTTTGCCAAAGAAATTATATCTTTAAACAATTCTGTTCCATAAATGATTTCCTTGTTTTCAAGGTCTGAGATTTTTTTATCAATTTCGTCTTCTGGTTTATCTATCACTATAGCGGGCAAATGAATATTGTCAATTTTTTTTATTTCTACCTTAATATTAGCAGCATAATTTCTATTAAGATGACTTTCAATATCTTGTTTTAGTAGAATAAATGTAGTATCATTTTCTTTTTCAGTATATTTAAATAATTGATTGTCATTGTTGGAATCTAAGTTAATTAGAACTAATTCTTCTTTATGATTACTACAATATGTTTTTAAGAATTCTTCTTCATAGCGGTAAGCAGCATTTATGATTGTCCAGTTTTCTGATTTTGCTAAATTATAGAATTGGCTTGCAGATGAAAAATGTTGAAAATAGTAAATTGGAATCTTATTTTCGTAATCAATTCTGGGTTCATTTTTTAATATGTACTTTTCCATTGGCAGAAATCCTTCATTTGTTTCTACAAAAAGTAAATCTCCTGCTTTTTCCATAAATTCATCATTCAAAACTGCCATAGATTTCAAATGCTCATGATGCCAACGGTTAATTCTTTCAAGTTTTTTTTGGTCATTTATCGCTAACCAGCATAATCTATTAATTATAATATCTCCTAAACTTTCTTGGATAAATTTAAAAGTTTTATCCTTTTCATCTTTTGAAAAATTATCTCGAGCAGCATTTGGCACTAAATCAGGACAATCAATTATGCCTTTTATAAATTTTGCCCAAGTTGGTAATAATTCATTATCATTTTCACGTATAAACATTCGTTTAATAAAAACATCAATTATTCCTGCACTTTGAATACCAGGGATGCGTTTATCCGAAATAAACAAAACCCCGTTTGCGTTCACTAACCCGGTAATCTTGAATGGTAAAATATCTAAAGGAATTTCATTCGGATATCTTCTATCTAAAAACGCTTTTATTTTAAGTTCTTTTTCTAACTCTGAACTCCAAATATCGCAATAAATAGGGACATTTAAATCATTTATTAAGTTTTTATAATTTAAATAAATTGGAAATGGAAGAAAATCGCAATATTTAATAATTATAGATTTTATTCGTTCATCACTCAGCATATAGCTATATTCATCTCGAATAAATAGGATAACTTCAGTACCAATATAACCTAAATCATCACTAAATAATTTGCAATCCAGCGAACCTTCGTTATGCCAAGCAAAAGATTTATCACTATCAATTTTTTTTGTTCTTACAATAACCCTATTTGCAACAATAAAAGAAGATAATAATCCAATTCCAAATTGACCAATTTGAGATAAGGCTTGTTCCTTATTTTGGCGTTTCGAGCTTTCACCGATAACTGATAAAGTATTTTTCAAATCATCCGCATTCATTCCAATTCCATTATCCATAAATGAAATTGTTGATTTACTTTTGTCTATAATGATATCAATTCTACCGGCAAAGTTCTTCTCAGTATTTTTTCGCATTTGAATTGCATCATGTGAATTTGCAATCAATTCTCTAACAAATACATCAGGGGTTGAATACAAATTTTTCGCAAGTAATAAAATCAGTCCTTTAAAATTTGTTTCTAATTTGAAACTATCAATTTGATTTGACATAGTTTTAATATATTAAATTATCATATTTGTTTGATTGTTTGTGTCTTTTGTAGTTGCTAACGTTTAATCCAACAGAATATCCCCATAAGAGCTACCCATTTGGAACGCTAACCACGGTAACCTCCGTTGTTTATTTTTAAATGTACTATTTATTCCTTCCATATTGACAAACGAACTCAAAATTCAGATTAAACATTTTTCAAACACCCAAGTTTTAATACGTATCCCCAAATAAATGAATAATAAGCAAATGTAAAGTTTTCAATGTTGTTTAACATTGAAATATATTTTTTAATTATATGTTATACAACATGTTTTTTCTCCCTACAATTTAAAAGGGAATCTTTAACTCGCGTTTCTTTAAAGGCTGATTTGTTTTCAATCTCACGGACTCATTTTATTGTCGCAGGTCCATTTCATCTCGGGGTTCACCCATGCAATCAGTGCCGAATCCGATGTTGAAGTAATGCAATTACGACGGATTAGTTCAATATCCTCCGCCTAAATTGGATTTTGCAAAACCCCTATTCGTTCAAGTCCTTCGTTAGGCAGCGGTTTTGCGGCGCAAGGGGCGTTTGAGCATTCTTGTGGAACCTGATTGCACCACTTGGGTGGAGTGTTTTTCGGGAGCTACTAAGGTTATTCGACATTCAAAATGATGAGAGGTAAATCAATAAATCCATTAACTAACAATGTAAACTACAATCTTGAGTATTTATTTGTATATTATTGATAGTCAAAGGTCAGAAAGCACCCCTCCAGGGGTTAGAGGGGAGACAAATTGAATCAACAAACAATATAGTGAACCTTGTTGCCGACTTTTAAGAGCGTTGTCACCCCCCGTCCGAGGGAAGATTTGCTCTTTTACGGACCATCGATCGCGGACGGTTGCGGCCTAGATTCCCTTCCCTGGGGTGCGCGGTCCCACGTTCTTTTGT
>CAYYQJ010000079.1:0-9090 GCA_964473775.1 uncultured Bacteroidales bacterium
CGAGCTGGGTTCAGAACGTCGCGAGACAGTTCGGTCCCTATCTGTTGTGGGCGTTGGAAATTTGAGAGCACCTGACTCTAGTACGAGAGGACCGAGTCGGACAAGCCTCTAGTGTATCTGTTGTGACGCCAGTTGCATTGCAGAGTAGCTACGCTTGGATGAGATAAGCGCTGAAAGCATCTAAGTGCGAAACTCAGCTCAAGATGAGATTTCCTTTAAGGATCGTGGAAGACTACCACGTTGATAGGCTATAGGTGTAAAGACAGTGATGTCAAAGCCAAGTAGTACTAATTATCCGTAACTTTCTGTTAGTTTAAGTTCTCTTTAATTTATACTTTTGTTGTATTTTCTCTCCTTTATGTCTTTACTTTATTAAAGATATTATGGTGACAATTGCGGTGGTGTTCACCTCTTCCCATTCCGAACAGAGAAGTTAAGCCCACCTGCGCAGATGATACTCGAGTAAGTTCTGGGAAAGTATGTCGTTGCCAAATTTTAATTAATCCCGACACAATCGTGTCGGGATTTTTTAATTTATACCCTTTTTTATTTAAGACATTCCCCACTTTTTATGTGTCCATTCCTTAAAGTTTGTGTATTTTTGTACTGCGCATGATTTATTATATGACCCGTATTAAAACTTTACTTTTCTTGTGTTTAACAGCTCTGACTGTTATGGTTTACGGACAGGTAAAACCATCAGGACCTACGCATTATGATTCAGTTAGAGTGGTTTGTTTTAGCATTCATAAAGTAGATAGCACTGTGTTTATTGAAAAGGGGGTAGCAAATATTGATACAGCATCTCGTTACTTCCATATTTATAATCCTGCTTTTAAATCGTATCTGCTAAGTGAGAATCTTGGTAATATGGGTTTAGCTTCTCAAAACATGGTTTATCAACCAGCATTATCTTTAGGGTTTGTTTATGGGAATAATTCTTTTAATCCTTATAAAACTTCAGATAAAGACCAGTTATATTTTTATTCTTTGCTGCCCTTTACGGAATTAAGTTTTTCGCAGGGTTTTAAAAAGGAGCAGATGTTTAGGGTTACGCATCTTCATAATGTAAGGAACAAACTTTTTATGGGTGTTAATTATAGAATTAACAATGCACCCGGTAGAGATTATTTCCGACAAAAAGCCAGCGACCATACGTTATCTGTGTTTATGTATTATCAAACTAAAAACAAACGTTTTGGGGTGTTTGGTGATTATATATTTAATAGTATAAAGAATCAGGAGAATGGGGGATTGACTGATGATACGGTTTATCTTAATTATCGTAATGGTTCGAGTTTGTTTTCTCCACAGTATTTCCTTTCGGGTGCCAGTAGCTTTTATAAAGAATCGGCAGTTCATATCAAGCAGTATTATTTTCTGGCAAGGGTGGACTCTTCCAAAATTAATGATACTACGAAAATTGGTAAACGAATTTTATTGGGCAGGTTTATTCATTCTTTTGATTTTTCGCGTCAGAAGTTTGGTTTTACAAGTGCTACTTATGACGGTTATTTCCCTTTGGTGATGGATACTTCGGCCGTTGCTGATTCTAGTATCATCTATCAATTTAAAAATAGTCTGGAGTGGACCAACCATGAATTGAATGCTAAAGATAAAGAGGTTTGGTTCAGATATTCGGCTAAGCTGACTCATACTTATACTGAGATAAGACAGATGGGAAGTATGATTCATTTTATTAATCTTATACCTTCTGTGAAATTGGGTATTAAACCCCTTAAAAACCTTTCGGTGGATGTGGCAGGGGAGTATGTGTTGATGAATCAGTATAAAAATGATTATTGCTTATCGGGGTTGGCGTCCTATGGATTTATATTTAAAGAAAAATATTTTGGGGTCATTAGTCTGGAAGGGTATTATTATCATAAAGAGGCTGATTGGTTTTATCAACATTATCATTCGAGGTATTTTAATTGGGATAATAGTTTTCAGAAGGAAAGTATTTTGCATGCAGGAGTGAATTATACCTATAAATATCTGAAGGTGGGGGTGGATTATTTTAGTGAATGGAATCTTGTGTATATGGATGCTGCGCAAAGACCAGACCAGTATGTGAATGGTAGGGTGCATGTGGTGAATGCTTATTTGTTTAAAAAGTTTTTTTTCTGGAAGTTTGAAATTGATAATAAGGTGGTGTATCAGTTTACGGATAAACCTAATTTGATTAGAAAGCCTCAGTTGATTGCTATGCAGACTTATGTTTTTTCGACTCACTTGTTTAAGAAAGCTTTATATTTTAATGTTGGTATAGACCTGTTTTATAATACGGCTTATTATGCCGATGCTTATCAACCAGCTTATCAGAGTTTTTATTTGCAGAATACGCGCAAGGTGGGAAATTATTGGAATGCTAATGGTTTTCTTAACCTGAAGGTTAAAAGGCTTAGAGCGTTTCTTAAATTAAGTAATTTTTTAAGTGGAGCTGTAGGATATGATTATTTTACTGTGCCTCATTATCCGATGCAAGATAGGGTTTTTACGCTGGGATTGAACTGGTTGTTTCATGATTAGGGAATGGGAAAAAGGAGAACTTACTGAGATTTTTTCAACCCATCGTTATTCAAAGATTGGATGAAAATAATGGTAAGGATTTGATTGATTGTATAGAGTGGTGTGGCTTACAGGTGAAATGCGGCTATGCAAAAAGTATTTTGTAATGGACTTTAGATTTTTGCATCTTTACTTATCATTTGGATATAATAGGGTTGTTTTTTACTTTGATTGGTTTTAAAAATGGGATAATAATTTTATCGTTCTGAACGACTGATTATAGAAGATTGACAGTAAATTTTCTGATATTGATTTTCAATTGTTTAGTGGGAAAATGAAATTTTTCGATCGGAATAACAAATTTTTCGATCGGAATAGTAAATTTTTTGGTAGAGATATCGAATTATTTAAGGCAAATTGAAAATTTATGGTGTGGAAGATGAAATTTATGCCTCGAAATTGGAAATTATTGCCGCAATATTGAAAAATTTTACGGTGGAATTTTTCCAGGCTATATTTGTAATATATTGTAAATCAATTAAAAGTGTCGTGTAAAACATTGATTTTTGGTTCTTTTCATGCTTTTAAAGCAATATAGAAACCATTTTTTGTTTAAAGAGTAATATTTATAGAGTATATTTAGTAGTTGATTTATTGGTAGTTAGATTTTTTGGATTCAAACTCTAGATTTTTTCAGACTTCAATATTTGGGTTTTATATGGTAATTTTAGATCATGAGAATCGCATAGATGGATGTAATAATAATTTTAGCGCGAAAATCCAACTCTCATTGACTTGAAAATGGATTGGGGTTGGAGCATTTAGGAGTAGTGTGATTTAAAATATTTATTTTGGGGGTGAATGGCTGTTAGCTAAAAATGTCGTGCCTACGGCACTGTTTGTTTTTCTTGTTTATTATATTCTACCAAAATGTTGTGCCTAGGGCACTTTTTAATCTTTTAATCAATCTTCTTATATTTTTTTATTGCCTGGTTGCGGGGGCAGGAGTTGAAATGCCACCATTCGGTTTGGATGTTATAAAAACCTGCTTTGTACATGACTGAACGCAGGAGTTTGCGGTTGTTGATTTGTTTTTGGGTGAGGATTCCTTTTGAAAGAAATTTTGTTTCGAGCATGGGCCAGGCTATGGGATGGAGGGTGTCGTATATGCACCCCATATCGAGTTCTTTTTTATTTTCATCCAAAATGGGGAGGTCGACTGCTGCGCCAAAATTGTGGAGGGAACCGTTTTTTGGATTGGAGACAAATTTTATTTTTTCGCTGACAGGTAATTTTACAGCGTCCCAAATGAGTTGTTGGATGCGAAGAGGTCGTGCAGCATCGTAAATTAAAAGGGAGTAGTGAGGGTGGTTTTGTTTCAGGTAAGATTGGGCCTTTGAAAGTTTTAAAGCGACATCTTTTTGGAAATATGCTTTGTTGAAATTGTTATAGAAGTTTGTTTTGAGAAAGTTATGAGTGGAGGCATATTTTATATCTACGGCTATGCTGCTGTCGATTTTGATAATATCTATGAGTCCTGTAGATATCATTTGGGCTTCTAAAGGGGAAATGGATTTACGGAAGTAAGCTTGAGGGGATTTTAATGCGTGGGGACGGATGATGGTATTTGAAGAATTGTCAACATGTTGACAAGAGAATAAGGAAGTGTTGATAAGGAGGATGCTGATAATTTTGAAGGGAAAGTGCATAGGCAAGTGGGTTGAGATGAGGTTAAAAAGCCACCGACATGCCGATATTGGGACTGTTTGGATTGACATCAAAATAAATTACGAATTACGGATTACGAATTACGATTTTCCTAGTACAATAATGATATTAGTAAACGTTGAATTTGATGGAATTTTGGGATTAATATTGGAAGGATACGGAAAATGTTTTTGTTTTAAATGAGACGCAAAATGTTGCGTTATTAAATGAGACGCAAAATGTTGCATTAGACGCAAAATGTTGCGTCTCTACGGATGTGGAAATCATGGGGGGGGTAAAATATTGGCTTTAATATTCAGGATGTTTTTATTGCGGAGGGTGTTGGAATAAACCGTAATGGTTTCTTTTTTTGTTCCTGCATCAATGGCGGTGTTGAGGGAAATGTTAATTTCGCCTTGCTGCCCGGGCAAAACGGGCTCTTTAGAATAATTGGCGGAGATGCAACTGCAACTGGTTTCCAGACCTGTTATGGTGAGCGGGGCATTACCGGTGTTTTTATAACGGAATACATAGTAGGCTTTTTCGCCGTATTTCAGATTTTTATAATCGTGTATGGTATCAGTGAAAACAATCTGAGGGGCTTTTTCTGTTTTGCTAACTGCGGAGGTTTCTGTTTCGTAGAGAATGATTTGAATTTTGCGTTCGAAAGCTGCTGCACGACTATAAACCGAATTGCGTTTGTCGTTGGGATTGTCACTTACTAATGCACTGGCAGTTGACTTGCCGAGAGGTTCTTCTGCAATGATGAGTTTGGCTCCGTTGGGGGCTGTGCCATTGAGGTAGGGCATGAAAACGCCTTCGTAATACTGACGAATAAAATTAATGATGGAGGAGATGCGGCGTTTGGCGAGATTGAGGTTGTAGTCGCTTGTATTTAAGGGGCTGCAATAGCCTTTAATTTTGATTTTTATGGTATTCCCACGGGAAAGATCGGTTAGAAGCAAATTGGTAAATATTTTCAGATTGGAGAAACCTTTGGCTACATAATTCTCGAAGAAATCATCAATTTCTTTTTCGGCATTGAGTTTATTTTTGCCTGATAAACCCTTGGCATACTCGGTTTCGTAGGTTTCTTTCATAGCATAATAATCGTTGAGAAGCGATTGGTAATTCCTTTTGGTTACGACTGTAGTGCTTTTTGGGTCGGGTTCATCGTTATGAAAATATAAGGAAATGGGCAACATGAGATTGATGTTTTTCTCGATATTGGTGGTGTCTTTAGGTTGTACTACATTGACTTCGGTTTTTTTTGTGAGGGTATCCTGCCATTCGTAAGAATAAATATCGTTGCAACAGGTTTCGCTTTTGATAAAAAGTGAGCCCGGGCGATTGGATGTGAAAAAGCCATCGTTATCAATATCTGTGATGGTAAAATACAAATCGTTGCTGGAGGAGTTGATGGGATAGCCAATGTTTTCGGGGGCGGTCCAAATATTTAATTCGCCTTTTGAATAAAAGATATCGAAACCGCCCAAGCCTTTATGCCAATCGGAACTGAAATAGAGGGTTTTTGTGGGCAAATGATAAAATGGGGTGATGTCGTCGCCGGGGGTATTGATGATGCTGCCCAGATTTACAGGTTCCTGAAATTTATTGTCTTTAAAAATGCTATACCAGATATCCATTTTGCCAAAGCCACCCGGGCGATCGGAAACAAAGAATAATATGGAATATTCGTCGAGTTCGACAAAGTATGGGTGGGTGGCAGTGTAGCCCTGAAGATTGATTTTGTCGGAAAGTTTTGTGGCTTTTTGCCATTTCCCGCCTATGTTTTGTGTGGTATAAATTTCGGATTGAAGGCTTTGGTTGTCGTCGGATTTGGAACGGGTGAAAAATGCTTTGCTATAATCCTTTGAAAAGCAAATGTTGGCGTTATGGGTTTCCTTATCGTTGATTTTAATATCAAGTTCATGAGTTTTTGACCAACCGGTGATGGTGGATCGGGCCATATAAATCTTGGAAATGTAGGCATTGGGAATGTAGGAGTCGAAAGTGCCAACGGAAATGGGGCGTAAGGCGGAAAAAACCAGGGCAGTGTCGCCCAGTTGACGAGCATTGAATTCGGAATAGGGTGTATTGATTTTGCCTTCAACGAGATGTTCGATGAGCACATTTTTTTTATCGGCAATCAATTGGGGGGCTTCTTTGCATGCATCAATTTCTATTCTGGCTTTTTTGGTAAAATAATCATCAACTTTCTGGCTGTTTTGAGTGTAATAAGTTTTGAAATCGGATAAGGCTAAATAATATTCGCCCAAAGATTTTTCCATCAGGGCGAGATAAAAGCGCGATAATGGAATGGTCTTTTTGAAATCGTTGGAAGCAACATATTTATACCATCTTCGGGCATCACCATAGTTATTGAAAGAACGATAGGCTTCGGCACATTGATAAGCGACTTTTAAATCGGACGAATCGTACCACATAGCATTGTTGTAATAAAGAGAAGCTGTATAGAAATCGCCATCTTTAAAAGCTTCTTCAGCAACCTGAACACTTTCAGCATAATTCTGAGCATGAACCTCTTTATTTGTGAAAGCAAGGAAAACAATGGCTGATAGAAGAAATATGAGTTTTTTGCGCATCATACATTAAAAAATTGGGCAGGGTATTTCTTTGGCTCTTTTGGATTTGTTTTTTCCATAGTTGTAACTTACAGAAAACTCAAGTCCGCCTTTTACGTGACTGGCTACTTTTAATTTCGAAAGATTGATGTCGTAGCTCAAGCCAAAGGTTACGTTTTTATATTCAAAGCCGGTTTCGACAATCAATGCATCAGCCCAACGATAGAAGAGTCCAAGATTGAGACTGGTTTCTTCTCTGTAGTTTGTGCTTCGGTTGTATTTAAATAAGGTGCCGAATATGGTTTCGAAATAGGGTCCCTGATTTGAAATGATAGCAGATGGCACCAAATCCAAATCGTTGGTTAAAGGAATTTTTGAGCTTCCGTGAAGCACATATTTTATATCGAGTCTGATTTTTTTATCGGATAACAAACTAACTGCAGGTTTAGTTATGTGAGAAACTGCAAAACCTACATTATATAATTGTCGTACACTTTGCTGGTAAAGCCATTGGGCACCTATGGATAAATCGAAATTGAGAATGCTTTTTTGACCCATGGGTTCGTTATGAGGCAAATCAGGATCGAAATAATTGCCGTTCCATTGATTGTCGTAATACAGTTTATTGTAATTGATGCTGTTTTGGAGCAGGGCAGGCATGATTCCGATAGAAATAAAATGATTGTTGCGGTATGAAACCGAGCGGATATAGGTGAGGGCGGTTCCAACACTTAATGTGGAAAAACGGGAATCGCCGGCGATATCGGCATTAAATAGCACACCAACCCCCAAAGCATCTTTACGATAACGGCGTTTTAGAAACTGCATGTCGAAATATGAAGAGATGGTTTGATAAGGCTTTGTTACGGAACTCCACTGATTTTTTGAATTGACGCCTGCACGAAATACACCTTTAATAAGGCCTGCATTAGAGGGGTTTATGCTTAATGGCGCTGCAAAAAACTGAGAAAAATGAATGTCCTGAGCTGATAAACAACCAGGAAAAACAATCAGTAATATTATAAAATAAGTTCTTTTCAAAATCAATATTTTTGCATGACCAAAAGGTGAAAAACAGCTATGTAAAATTAGCTATTAATTTATTTGTAATTGCGATTTTTTGATAATTCTTTAAAAAAAACTTTGACCACCGAAATTGAATGTGTAATTTTGTAAAAAAATAATTATGATTCAACGTGTTCAAAGCCTTTATTTATTGTTAGTTGTGATTGCATATTCGTTGTTGTTTTTCTTACCGATAGCAACTTATTCGACTATGGCAACTGACTCTGTAACTGAAATTGTATCTAAATTTTCTATTGTACAGATTTCAAATGCTGATACAAACAGCACTATTCCTCTTATTGCGGCGGTAATTGTTCTATTAATAGCTGTTTTGGTAACGATTTTCTTATATAAAAAGCGAATTTTGCAAATACGGATCACAGCAATTTTGCTTTTAGCTCATATTGGATTGGTGGCAGCTCTATTTTATGTTGCAGATTCTCTAACAAAGAAATTTGCTGCAGATGCTGTTTATGGAACAGGTGCCTATATTGTGTTGATTCCACTGGTGTTTCTGGTGTTGGCAAACAGAGCCATCAGGAAAGATGAAAAAATGGTGAGGTCGACAGATAGACTGAGATAATTTTATTTTTCTAATTCCATTACTTCCATATCCTTCAGGTCTTTTCCAGCAATGGTAAACCTAATTAGGGTGATTTTTATATGAAATCCATATTTGCCTGCGGCTCCCGGATTAATATATAGAAGCTGGTTTTTTTGATCATACTGAACCTTGCATATATGGGAATGACCGCAAACAAATATGTCGGGTTGGTTTGCTTTTACGATTTTTAATGCTTCTGCATCGTATTTGCCGGGTCTTCCGCCAATATGAGTCATGAAGATTTTCTTTTCTTCCACGATGAACATTTGATTTTCTGGGAAATGCAACCTTAAATCATGTCCATCAATATTACCATATACTCCCCGTAGCGGTTTAAATTTCCCCAGTTTATCGGCAGTTTCCAGATTCCCAAAATCACCGGCATGCCATATTTCGTCACAGCTTGCAAAAAAATCAAAAACTTTGGGAGGCAGATAACAATGGGTGTCTGATAAAATTCCAATACGGGTCATGTGCTAGGTTCAGTTGGTTATTTGTTGATTATTTATTTGGGATAAGCATGATTACAAATGTAGGTAAGAATTTTATTTTTTGGTTTTTTTATCACTACTGACCGATTAAAATTTTAGAAAAAGGGGCTACCACCAAAAGGTTTCG
>CAYYQJ010000080.1:0-9088 GCA_964473775.1 uncultured Bacteroidales bacterium
CATGGGCAGCCACAACCGCTACACCTGCTATTACTGGTTATTCTGCAAGTGGTACCAACACCATACCTGTTCAAACATTAATTAATCCCGACAACACCACTTTAGGTGCCGTTACTTATGCAGTAATTGCCACCGCCAATGGCTGCCCGGGACCTGCAACCAATTATTTAATCACCGTTAATCCATTACCTTCCATCACTTTTAATACTTCTGCCATCAACTCTGTTTGCGGAAAAACTCTGGATACCATAACCTATTCAGCAAGCACTGCCAACCCTGTTAGCTATAGCGTAGTATATGATGCTACCGCAATTGCTGCCGGATTTATTAATGTAACTGATGCTCCTCTCCTACCCGGACTTATCACACTTGCAGTACCCGCTGGTGCCGCAGCTTCAACCTATAATGCAACTGTTACTGTAAAAAATGCCAACGGTTGTATATCTACCTCCTATCCTATCACCATCACTTTAACAGGATTCAATTTCACTGTTACCCAGGATATAGGAACCACCTTATTATTAACATGGACCACCATTCCCGGAGCATCAGGATATGCTATGCAATATCGTCTTCCTTCAGGAAGTTGGGTAGGAACTCCAGCCTTAACCAACAGTGCTAAAATAACAGGCCTCACACCAGCTACCTATTATGAATGCCGTTTAATCACCTATAAAAGCGGGGTTTACTTCTCAACCAGCGCTATCGGTCATTTTACAACCTCTACTGTAACCATTACCAAAACTCAGGATATCGGAACCACATTATTGCTGACTTGGGATAATTTTTCATGGGCATCTTTATACACCGTTCAGTATCGCATTTTGAACACAGGCTCATGGATTGGAATCTCATCAACAACCAACCAATTAAAAATAACCAATCTGATACCCAATACCAATTATGAATTTAAAATAAACGTGTACAAAACAAATGGAGGAAGTTATTCTTTATGGGGAGTTACTCAGGCGGCTACCTTAAAAACAGGAACCATAAATTTTACAACCACTCAGGATATTGGCACCACTTTCTTCTTAAACTGGGACAATTTATCACCATGGGCCAGTGTTTATGCCATACAATATCGTCCGCTCAACAGCTTAACATGGACCGGTATCACCTCTGCCACCAATCAGGTAAAACTGGTTAATATGTTGCCTTCTACCGGTTATGAATTTAAACTAACCACTTATGTCAACACCGGTGGCAATCACACACTTTGGGGCGTAAGCGTTATTGACACTCTTCGTACAGGTTCTGTAAGTTTCTCTATAGCAGCCGATAATTCAACCTCAGTAAATCTCAACTGGTTCCCCGATATCACTTCATGGGCCAGTTCTTATGTGATGCAATATTGCATTGGAACCGAAAATCCTCCAGTAACCTGGGTTGGAGTTCAGCCTACTGCTAATACCACCATCACCATATCTCCTGTAATAGCTGCCACCGATTATTGGGTAAGAATGCATGTATATTCAAACAGCAGTTTTTGGGGAACCACCAAAGAACAAAAGCTGGTTCGCTCAGGCAAAGCACCTGTTATCAACACAAATGACAATGTGGATGCCACTTTAAACATCTATCCAAATCCTTTTGCAGAACAGGTAAATCTAACCATATCTTCAGCCACAGCTTCGCAATGCCACTGGAATATATATGATTATACCGGAAAAGAAATAATGAACGGCACTCAAAGCATAAATATTGGAGGTAATGTATTAAATATTGTAACCGACAATCTGCCTACAGGTGTTTATTTGCTTAACGCGATGATAAACAACAGCCAATACAGTTTCAAAATTATAAAACAATAATTGCAACACAAGCAAACAAAAAAAAGAGGGTTATAGATTGGATGACCCTCTTTTTTGTTTTAATCCATTTAATTATATTAGTGAGTATAGAAACATTGGCAAACAGAGTTATTTCGTATCATCATCTTAAACCTTAGTAGAAAACCTATTAGCCCAAAAAATCAACCTTATTACCTTATATCCTTATTTAATGAGTAGTGTTTTTTGTATTATTTAATAAATTCATCAATAAGGTAATAAGGTTAGTGGTTGTGTTGTTTACGTTTTTTCCTACTAAGGTTTGCTGGTTATATGAATATTGGGATATTTTTCCACATAATAATCTTACTATATACTACCCAAAAATACTCATTTTTCTATACACTCCAATCTCAGCATAAATAAAAATAAGGTAGTGGTTTTAATGATAATAACCTCAAAAATCCATCCCTCAAACTAAGATTTTCATAAACCAACCATCCTTGACGACGAACTATACATCGTGTTAAACGACTTAACGGTCGATTGAAACGACTTAACGGTCGATGCAAACGACTTAACAGTCGTGTTAATCGACATAACAGTCGATGCAAACGACTTAACGGTCGTGTTAATCGACATAACGGTCGATGCAAACAACTCAACTGTCGTGTTAAACGACTTAACTGTCGATGCAAACGAATTAACTGTCGTTTCAACTTTTGTTCTTGCAATCGTAATTTACTAATATTTTAGCATTTAGAAATGTTCGTTTTGATAAAATAAAAAAAGCCTGACAACATTCGGCATTTGTTGTCAGGCTATAAACCAATTGTTTCCAAAATAAAAATCAGATAACAATTATGCTCATGGTTTGGCTCCAGACACCTTCCATTCCATCTTTCAGCGCTTTAGCAGTCTGAAAATAACAGAGTGTACCTGGTTTTATACCATCATGATATTTTCTGGAATCTTTGCTTCCAAGCAGATTCACCCAGGTTTCGCCATCCATTGAAATGCGGAAATTGTGTGGACCTTTTCCGGCTCCATAAATGTAAACACTACCTGAATTTTCGCCCTGAACCACACAGTTTTGTTGTTTTCCTCTTTTGGAAATTTTTTTGACTTTAAAACCGGCTTCGGTAATAATTGCAGCAGCATTTGCAGGATCGGCATCAGCCAAAGCCTGAACGCCGGCAACAATTCCGGTGATGTCGGTTTTTACCGTTTTGTCATCTTTATCACGCTCTGCTTTGCTGACTGTGCGTGGTTTTGCCGAAAAACCAGCCTGCGCAGTTTCCAAAGCAGTTGTATCCGTGTCTAAAGTAGTTAATTTTGAAGTCATCGATGTATATCTGGCATTGCCGTGCATAGTATCGTGTATGCCCTTAGCCCAGATAATGCGATCGTTGAGCTTCCTCGGAGCGCCGACAACAACCACCGCCCGATAACTTAGTTCACTTTCACTCATACTTTTGAGATTTTGGTTAATAATAATTTTATGGTATCCATTGATACCAGATGCGAAATTAAATAAAAATTTAAAAATAAATCCAAATTTTTTTTAAATTTTTTTTTCTAAAGATAGACCTAAGTTACCCTACCTCCAGCATAGTACAGTTCGCAACATGAATTTTATGCCAATTGTATTTAGCATAAATTCCATAAAATTAACGCGATAAACAGTTTTTATTCAACCACTACTTTATCTACACTATATTTATCCACATTATCAGTTTTGTATCTGATAAAATAAACCCCTTTTTGAATGCCGGATAAATCAATCATCTGTTTCATTGCCGGATTCTGATTAAAATAAACCTCTTTTCCTAAAATATTATAAACACTCACTGATGTAATGTTTTGGTTTGAAGCAATGGTAAAACTGCCTGTATTGGGATTGGGATAAACCGACAGGAGTTTAGCAGCCGTTTCGTACACCGACGTGATTACCGAACCCAGTATATAAATATCGTCAATCTTAGTAGTTCCGGTTGAAATAACCAAACCTGGCGGGACAATAGAGGTATCGCTAATCATCATCCAACGTACAAAAACCGAAGACTGATTGTTGGCAGCCATTGGGATAGAAACATTTGCTATCACTGCCGAAGTCCAGTTATTGGCATTCACAAGCGTGGTTCCGGGAATATCTGCCCAGCTTCCTGCAATGCCTATTTTATATTGTGCTTTCCAGTCGCGTGGCCCCGGAAAAGAGCCTCCTGCTGTTTGTTTTGAATACAGTTTCAAATTATTATAATTGGTGGTGTTCACTTCCACCTGCCAATATTTCAGATTGGTTCCGCCATCCCAGCCTGTGGTTTGTGCTGATTTGGTGGTGAATCCATTTTTGCTGAAATCAATGATTCCTGTACCACCCTGAGTGGTAATTGCCATAGTAGCATTCGCAGTGTTGTGGTGGTCAGGATTCACATCAGTGGCAGTGCCTGTTGGAAAAGTCCAGGCTGCAATAGTGTCCTGAGCAAATGAAGTTTGGCTGATAAATAACATCAGCGCCGAAATAAGAAGTAATTTTGTTTTCATGATTAAATAAGAGTTATTGTTAAGTATAAGATTGCATATCGATTATTAAAAAAAATGCTTACCAGTTGAACGAAACCTCAAACATAATCATTCTTCCGGGCGATAACAAACCTTTGGAGTCTATCAATCGCTTGTTCAGTATATCCTGCACTGTTAGGGCACAGCCAATCTTGTTATAAAAAGTATGTTGAAGCTTCAGATCAAAATTAAAATACGAATTCAGTTGCAGGGTATTTTCGTCGTCTATCCATTCCTTATCATTAAATTTCCCCGTAAGGGTTGTGTTCACAATGCGGTTGTTCCAGATAAAAGCACCTGTGATTAAATTTTTTGGCACATCGATTAAATAGTTGCCTGTAAGATCTTTGGTTGAACCCGAATCGGCAGCAAAGGAGGCAATCCGCGAATTATTATAAGTATAGCAAGCCACCAACTGAATGTTTTTGCGTATTTGGAAAGACAGTTTGCATTCCACTCCGGCTATATCCACTCTTCCCACATTTTGACGTTTAATCACCGGTTTCATATTGGTTCCAGATGTGTAAACAGAATCTCCTGTGGCCACAAAATACTGAAAATCGGTACCTATAGAATAAAATACGCAAGGCTGAATGGTCATCCAGGGCAGAGGTCTCATACCCGCACCTATTTCAAAAGATTGTATGCGCTCAGGTTTCAAATCGGGGTTTGCCAGTTTAAAACCCTTGCTAACATCGCCTGTACGGCTTATATCCGAAATATTCGACGGACGAAAACCCGAAGAGTAGGTAGCATATACATTATATGAAGGATTGAAAATGTATTTTACGCCCAGTTTGGGACTAAAGGCATTCCAGCTTTTATCAGTAAAATCAGCTTGATAAGCCGTCAAAAAAGTAGTGGCAAGGGTGGGTGCATCAATGTGAAAAATTCCATCATAAAAACGCACATAGTCGAAACGCAATGAACCCAATACAATCAATTTGTTTTTGATTAAGGAGAGTTCGTCCTGAATAAAAACCCCAGCAAAATCCATCTTGCCATTATTTATAATGGTATCAGTGGATGTGTGATAAATATCTTTTGATAAGGAACTGCCTGTTTTAAAATCGGCACCTGCAGTAAGATAATTGTATTTTCCCAAACGCGCAGAATAAGAAATCCATACTCCCCCATCCTGAGTTTGGGTGTAGGTATTATAAAAAGAATAAAGGCCAGAACTTTTAACCGATTCGTTTTGCTTCAGATAAAAATCTTTCTTAAAAAAACCATTCACATGAATTTCTGATTTGGCTTTAATCCGGTTATAACTCAGTCGGGCAAAATGCGTATGATATTGATTGAAACTGCCCTGCTCTTCATAAAATTTGCTTCCCGTGCCTCTTTTGTCCGACGAAAACTGATAAGCTGCTTCCAGATAATGGTCTTTAGCAAACATATAACCTGCCTTCAGGGAGGAATTGTATTCCATGATATAGGTTTTAACATCCGAACTAACACGAAGAGAATCAGGAGTCATTATATATCCATCTCCTTTGCGATAAAAGCCACTTGCACCCCAATAAAAACCTTTATTGTTTTTGCCTTGCATGCCTTTAAAATTAAGCGCACCACCCTGAGTATTATAAGTTCCGTAAAACAAACGTGCTTTAATTTCTATGGGTTTCTGAGGCTTTTGTGTATTAATATTGATAACACCCGCCATGGCATTGGCCCCATAAAGCGATGAATTGGCGCCTTTAAGCACCTCCACATTTTCAACATCATCCACATTCACTTTGTTCCAGATATTGGCACTTCCATCAAACAAACTGTAAGGAATACCATCATAAAGTATCAGGGTTTGAATATTCCGGTTGAGACCCCGAATGCTGATATCGCCCGTTTTATTGTAAATTCCATAAGCCCTTGAAGCATTTAAACCCGGAACCAACAGAAAAGCATCATCAATGGTTAAAACCGGCAGTTGCTGAATGTTTTGTTTTGTAACCACATCAATACTGGCCGGCACCTTATCCCCTTTCAGACTGCGTGAGGCCGATATGGTTACCGACGAAATATCTACCACGGCCTGCTGCATGCGGCATTCGATATAACGGTCCGTTTTTTTTCCAATGCCGATTAAAATTGTATCGGCACGATACCCCATATAACTTATTGCAATGTGGTATTTCCCTTCAGGAATATCTTTTATAATAAAAATTCCATCCTCACCAGTTGTGGTTGTTAACTTACTTTCTGTCAACAATACTTTTGCGCCTTTCAGCAGGTCGCCGGTTTTTCCGTCAACCACCACTCCATTGATTTTATTTTGAGAAAAACCAAAGAAGCTTATCAGAATGAGAACAAATGATATGAGTAATTTTTTTATCATTTCTGAATAAGAATATTAACGCTGATGTTTCCTGTATCCAGTCCCATAACCTGATTTACATAAAACAAACCATATTTATTATGGGCTGTTTTAAACGCATAAATGTCGCCACTCACCAGATTCTTTGCCTTGCGTTTGCCGTTGATTTCTGAATAAGAAATTAACAGCAGGCTATCGTTTGTAGCTGCATTGAAATCAGCATAGGTTAGCGTGGTTTTATAATAGCGGGTTTCATTTTTGATGGTCCAGTTGGCCAGGCCAGTGCTTCCTGTATATACCGATGGGTCGATGTTTGCATTTGGTGATGCAATAGAATTAGCGTCTGTACCTATTGCATCATAATAATAAAGCATTTCTATGGAATCCTGATGGGCAAAGGCCGAATCCTGAAAGAAGGTAAAGCCTGAATTCAAACTTAAAAAACTGCCAAATAAAGTGGAAGATTGAGCGCCCATAGTTGCATCAAAGTGTTTGATTGGTCCATATTGCGAACTGGGGTCTTTTGTAGTGATGAACGAAATGGAAGCATTCTTTCCGTTTTTATCAATCACAATAAAAGTCCATTTTTCCGAATCATAGATACTCTTGGTAAGAATCTTAGATATTTTGATGGTTTCATTATTCATCCCAGTATCGAAATAACTGGTAACAATTCCATCGTGCTCGTTGCGGATAATAAAATTGGTGATGTTTGCATCTCCTCCTGTTTGAGCATTGATTTCCACTTTAAAATTACAGCCTGTAGCCATAACTGAATCTTTATAAACGTAAGTGGATCCGGTACTAAAAAAGATTTGTGGAGGATTGGTGTCTTTCTTTTTACAGGAAGGTAAAACGAAAAAAGCCAGCAATGAAACAACAACAGCCATAATTGTTATGTTAGTCTTTACATAACGCATAAAATAAATATGGCTACGGGTAATCATAACAAATTAAAATCAGATTTTCTTTTTAATCAAAGAGAAAGCTCCCAGAGCAATCAATCCACCCAATGCTCCAAATACAAAATGCATAATCAATGGATAAACAAAACCGCCAACAAAAGAGCCATAAAACATGCCTGTTGCCAGAGAAATAATCATTCGGATGAATGGAATACTTACATAAGCAATGCCCGAAAGCAAACCTACAAAAATGAAATGATGGTTTTTTGATTTAAAAACAGCATAAAAAACATCAAGCAACAATCCGGGGAGCATATACATAACGGGCATAAATGGATCTCTGAATCCTAATGGCAATAACAACATGAATGCTGCTCCAAGACTAGAAAGGCTTGAGGCATATTTTTTTTGAGAAAATAATCTTCCTGAAAACAACAGTGCCATAAAAACAATTCCCCAATGACCGGGAAGATGCATTGGAAAACGGAATCGTGCATGTAGCAACACTCCTACTGCACCAATTAGTGTCAATAATACAATCTCTGCCACATTGGCAGCTATTTTAGTTTGAAATGCTCTTGATGAGGTCTTTTGTGATAACTCGGTACTCATATTCATCATTATTAACGGGTTCGACAAAAAGAACAGCTTTGGAATCTTTTAAAACAGGCCTCCACCATTCTGTTAACAATACGGGTTCAAAAGTAAATAAATTTTCATTACCAATTGTCTTTATTACTTCCACCCCCGTAATTTTTAATATTTCTTCAGCAGTATAAACTCCAAATATTTCGCGCATGCCTTTTGTTAACAAAAAACGGCCATCGTTACCTGCTGCATGTAAACCCACTGCAGCCAATGAACCTATGATTCCTTGTTTTGTTCCGGTATATCCTTCAAGAAAAATGTTGCACCTCTTTGCAAGATTTCTCGCCATTTCCATGGTAAGCACTTCAAATTTAGCCTTGACGGAATATTCTTTTAATTCGGTATTTACTTTAGCTTCCGCACAAACACAAAGTCCGGCATCAGAACCTTCTGCAGCCTTTTCAATCAGATATTGAGCGGCAATCGGAATAATTTTCCCGGAAGTATCTTCTGCAGAATCAAGTGCAATACATGCGGAACTGTTGTGAGAGGTATAAGGTATTTGTTCGTTAAAAAAAAGCTGATGACGGGTCACACCAATTATTTTTCCACAATTATTTTGTTGCAGTAATGCAGCCAATTCTCTTGCCCGAAAACCGGTTCCTTTGCTTTCGGCATTATCGGTGTCATCAATAGCAACAAAAAGTTTCATTTAGCTTTTGAGGTTTTTTTTGAACTTCTTAATGATAGTATCCACGGCATCCTGAAACTCAGCCCTGAATTCTATATATTTTTCAATAAGTTTGTTACCATCTTCGGTAATGTAAGTCACACCACCGTCTTTACCACCACGATGTTTTTCGATTACAGTAAAACCTAATATTTCTTCAATCTTTTTTAAATCAGATCGGAAGAGCACACGTCTGAACTCCAGTCACCTGAAGCTA
>CAYYQJ010000081.1:0-9017 GCA_964473775.1 uncultured Bacteroidales bacterium
TTGATGGATTTCATACTCATTTGATGGTTGATTATTTTTGCAAATGGTATGATTTTAAGTGCAGGCATGACGCAAGAAGGTTTTATAAGAAAGAAAGAGCTGCAAATAAAAAACACGATTCATCTGTAAACAAAAGTATTGAAGGGTACAGGTTTATTTTTAGAAATAAAAAGTACAAATTCGATTATAAAAATACGTTTGGGGAATTGGTGGTTGTATTGGATTTGAATAAGGTGGTGGATGAAAAATTTTAAAAATCTGTTTATCCCCCACCATTCTTATTAAATTAGTCAACCTTTTCCGGTTTTTCGGGTTTTATTTTATTGGATTTGTTGAGGGGCTCTTTCATCACAATGTTAACAATAATTCAATAGCAATAGTATTTATTGTAGCATTGCCAAATAAAACCCAGGCAAACAGAAAAGTTACTTCCTTATTTTTTCCTTTTTTATTTAGTTTATCAAGTAGAGATTGAAATTGTAATAGCTATTATTCACTATTAAATGCGGTCTTTTTGATTAGAAAATATTTACTACTTTTGTTAAAAGTTTTTCAAATATTAAAAAAAATCTAATGACTTATTTTGAATGAAAGATGAACTGATAGACAAAATAATCAATACCAGCATACTCTTCATTGCTTTTATGGTATTGCCCTTCAATGCGATTATTTATGTTGCGCTAGACGAAAGCGTTCATTTGTGGCCTCGTTTTATTCCTCCGGCTTTGGGCCTTGCAGCTATTATTCTGGCTCTTTTCAAGAATATAATGACTATTAACTCCAAAATCTATAGTTTTATATTTCTCCTTTTCCTTTCAGGTTGCTTTAATTTGATGCTGGGGCTTATTGATTTGGCCAGCCTTTGGTTTGTGCTTGCTATTGTTTATTCTCTGTTTTCGTTAAAGAGAACGGTATCTTTAATCGTTTTTATTGTTTCGTTCATTTGCATATTGATAGTTGGAATTTTAATGATAACTCAAAAAACATTTATCCCCTTAGACTATCATTTTGAAAGTTGTCAATATACCTGTGTTATTGTTCGCATACTTCATTTTCTGTTGATTGGATTTTTGATATATTATATACTGGTTAATTTTTTCTCAAGGATGCAATCCAATTTAAATGAGCTTAGAGAAAAAGCAAATGATTTGCAGAATTTGAATATTGCATTAAAAAAGGAATTCGCAGAGAAAAAAGAAATTCAGCAGAAAATGATTGAAACCGTTATTCAAACAGAGGAAAAAGAGAGAAAACGCATAGCATCTGATTTGCACGATGGACTGGGACCGGTTTTGTCGGCTGCTAAACTTTATTTTCAGGCCTATCTTGATGCTAAGGAAATCGGCGAAAAAAATGATATAGAAACTAAACTAAAAAGTATTTTCGAAAACGCTATTACCGATATGTCCCGGATTTCGCATAATATCAGTCCGCAGATTCTCGAAAATTATGGGCTGATTATAGCATTAGAAAATTTTATCAGCGATATAAATATTAGCGGAAAAATAAAGTTTGATATAAAATTTGATAAGATAAACCGTTTTGGTTTAAAGGAAGAATTGACCATTTACCGCACAATTTCGGAACTGATAAACAATACAATAAAACATGCACAGGCAACCTTGATAAGCTTGAATATTTTTATAACAGGAGAAATGCTCAATATGGTTTATGAAGATAATGGTAAAGGCTTTTCAGTCGGAGAACAAATGCAGTCGAAACACGGCATGGGGCTGAGTAATATTGAAAGCCGTATTCAATCCTTAGAAGGAAATATTTTTATAGAAAGTCTGCCGGGACAAGGAATGAAAGTTGAAATAAAAATCCCATATAAAGAAATACGAATTGATGAATCAATTTAAATTAGCTATTATTGAACATGATGATGTAGGTTGAAGTTTTTATTATGCTAAACATTAGGACTAAGCTTTTACTTTTTTTTGGATTTATTTGGATTATTTTTCCTTCAGAGTGCGTATTTGGTCAGCGCTTTGACAAAGGGTTTGATTTTGACAGCATTTATAACAAAGGACTGGCTGAAATTAAATCAAATCTAAACGGTTCAAAGCAAAACCTAAAAAAGCTGATGTATTATGAAAAGCAATTTACTCCTGTTGAAAAAGCAAAAACCAATTATTTAAGGTTGAGAGTAATTTATGCCGATACTATGGCGGTCAAGGCGCTTGAAAAAAGAATGTTTGCTGCTCCTGATTCCCTTGGTTATTATGATGCACGCATTTATTCTGCAAAAAAATATCTCGAAAAATCTATGCCCGATAAAGCCATACATTTGCTGATGCAAGCACTTGACACATCAAAAACATGCTCTGAAAAAACAGACATTTGCAGGATAAATCTGTGTGAAGCTTACAGGCAAAAACAAGAGTACGCAAAAGGAATTGAAATTCTGAATGAGATTTTGCGGAGTAAAAGAAAAATTCAGGATGATTACACGGCTTATGCCTACAATCGCATGGCTGCTATTTATAATGAATGGGGAAATCCTAAATTCAACACATCTGATTCAATTATTAAATATTCTGAGCTTTGTATGTCTTTATCAAAAAAGATTGGTAGCAAATCCAACCTTGCCTTTTCTCAAAATGAGATTATTTTTCAAAAGGTGAGGAATAAGCAATATAGCTATGCATTGGAACTATCAAACGAAGCAGTTGAAAACTTTAAGGAGGCGGAAATGCCTTCCTGCGCTATAAATGCCCTGATTAACCAAAGTAATATTTATATCACTTTACATAAATTCGACCTTGCGCTTAAGGTAGTTATTGAAGCATCAAATCTTTGTTCAATTGAGGAAAACAGGAATCTTTTCAAGCGTTTATATACTCAATTCGCAAAAATTTATAGCTTGAAAGCGAATTATAAGGATGCTTACGATTTCTTAATCATCTGCTACCAATTGCAAAATGATTTCTTTGTTGACAGAATAAACAACCAAATTAACGAACAATCTGCTAAATATGATCTGCTTTCTAAAGAACAAAAAATTCAGGAGGAAGTACAAAAAAACGTGTTTCAGAAAAAACAATTGATTTTCCTTATAATAATCTTAGTTTTTTTGTGTCTTGCATTTTTTGTTAGTTATTTATATTTCAGGTTAAAAAGAAAAGAAATTATAAAGCAAAAAACTTTAGAAGCAGTTATTCAAACCGAGGAAAAAGAGCGTAAACGTATAGCATCCGATTTGCACGATGGATTGGGCCCTTTATTATCGGCGGCTAAACTTTATTTTCAGGCGTATATTGATTCAAAGGAAATCAGCGAAAAAAAAGACATTGAAACTAAACTTAAAAAAATTATGGAGAATGCGATATACGATACTTCGCGAATTTCGCATAATATCAGTCCGCAGATTCTCGAAAATTATGGGCTGATTATCGCATTAGAAAATTTTATCAGCGATATAAATATCAGCGGAAAAATTAAGTTCGATATAAAATTTGATAAGATTAAGCGTTTTGGGTTAAAGGAAGAATTGACCATTTATCGCACAATTTCGGAACTGATAAACAATACCTTAAAACATGCACAGGCCACCTTGATAAGCCTGAATATTTTTATAACTGGAGATGTGCTTAATATGGAGTATATTGACAATGGTAAAGGCTTTTTGGTTGTTGAAAAAATGCATGCGAAACAAGGTATGGGGCTGAGTAATATCGAAAGCCGTATTCAATCGTTAGGCGGAAATATCTTCATAGAAAGCCTGCAGGGACAAGGAATGAAAGTTGAAATAAAAATTCCATATAAAGAAACTAAAATTGATGAATCGAATTAAACTAGCTATTATTGACGACCACGATCTTTTTAGAGAAGGTCTTAGCCTGGTATTGGGGCAAATTGAAAATTTTGAAGTTGTTTTTGATACTTCCGATGGAAATTTATTTCTGGATTTCTTAAAAACATCTGTCCCTGATGTGGTGTTAATGGATATCAACATGCCGGTTATTGATGGAATTGAAACTACCCGGAAAGCTATTGAAATGCACCCCGGATTGAAGGTGGTGGCACTTACCATGTTTTCTGATACCATGCATTATACCCAGATGATAGATGCCGGAATCAAAGGTTTTATATTAAAAAAATCCAACAAATTCGAACTGCAGCAAGCTATCTGTACCATTTGCTCGGGTGGTAATTATTTCAGTCAGGAAATATTACAAAAAATGGCTTTCCAATCGGTAAATTTTCCGGGCAATGTCAACAAATTTACTCAGCGCGAACTTGATGTGTTGAATTTGGTTTGCAAAGGATTAACCTCTCAGGAAATTGGCGAAAAACTATATATCAGTGATAAAACTGTAGAAACACATCGCAACAATATTTTTCATAAAGCCGAAGTTCGCAACAGCAGCGAATTAATCGTATGGGCAATTAAAAACGAATATTTCACGATTTAACTCCCCCAAACCACCAACTACAAACCACAAACCACCAACCCCAAACTAAAAGTTCCGTTTGCCTTTCCATCTAAGGGTTTCCCCTTAGTGCAGATACAGGTTTGCCCTTAGGACAATTACAGGTTTTCCCATAACTGTAGAAAATCAAAGCCTTGTATTTTTGCTGTGAAATTATTTTCTATGCAAACGCTACCAAATATCGTAATTTTTATACAAAAAAATGGCTTATTACCAATAAGCAGTTTTGCATGCAATACGATACTTTCTATTTCTGCAATATCTTTTTCTAATTCGTTTGTCGAAACCAATTGTTTTTATAAAAATATTGAAAATGAGGCAATAGCAATAATATTTAACCCACACAACATCGAAAATAAGACCAAAACATTCCAAAACCGCGAAACGAACACTACGCTCGCCTCGACGAGTGGAGTGTTCGCTTCAACCAACAGAGCGTTCGCCGCAACCAACAGAGCACTCACCGCAACCAACAGAGCTCTCGCCGCAACTAACAGAGCATTCGTTGCAACTTATAGAACACTCACCTCAACGAATGGAGCACTCGCCTCAACGAACAGAGCATTCGCCTCGACCAATGGAGCACATTTTTCAAGATTTTCTATACACAATAATATAATAATTAGCCCCAAAGAATACCCGTTGACTAAGGGTCTAATTTAAATAATAAACATTCCAATGGGTAAAATAAACTTAAATCAAAAACTATGGTAGAATTAAACAAAAAATTTGAACTCGTAGCCGGAGTAAGCGATTTGGGAATCAGTGAATTCGTATCCAAAACCAAATCTCAGGCACAAGCAGAAATCGACAATGCAACACTTGTCCCTGCTATTACTAATGCTGTAACCACTAAAGCTTTAATTGTGGGCATTGAAACAAAAGAGGATAAACGAATAGCACTCATTTTGTCGGCAAAGCAGTTGACAGTGGAAATTAAAGATGATAGAAAAACGGTTACAAAGATTATTACCGACGATTGGCCTCCACTAATAAAAGCTGCTATTGGAGATAATGCCGCAAAGGCAAAACTCCTGGGCTATGGTGTGAAATGGGTTGATGGAGAACATGCTCCTGAAGAACCAAGTATTAAAAACAGCATTCCTATTATCAAACCTATTATAAACCATACTCATCTTGAGCAGGAAATAAATGTAATTAATAGCAAAAGTGGCAAAATTGCTATACCCTGGGATGTAAAACACATCAATCTTTACGAATTCTTTGGTAAGGAAGCACCAACAAGTATCAGACAATGTGTATATCTAGGCATTATGAAAAGAGGTAAATTTATCAATCATTTTGATTCGGAAGATATGGATAAAGATGTTTGGTACATAGCCGAATATATTCCAAGAAGTCCTGAAGATACTGCAGAAGTAAGCGAGGCAATGAAATCGCATGTGATTTAAAAAATTATTATAAACCAAAAAGCCGGAAGGTTGCCTTCCGGCTTTTTTTTGAGAAAACACAAAGAACATAATTATCATAACACAAAACATAACATATCGCGAAAGTTTGAAAACCAAACATAAATAAATGAAAAAAACCAACGCATATACCAATGGTGTAAAAGGGATTATTTTTCTTGCGCACACAATTAATCCCGAAATTGGCTCTTATCAGGAACACTTTATCAATGGAAGTTTTGAGTTCACGGTTAAGTTAACCAATGGCACAATTAATTTAACATTGGAAGATGCACAAGACTACGAAGCCCGACCAAGCAGCGTAACTTTCGACCGGTATCAAAAAATTGCTAAAACGTTTAGAAAAACATAGAACAGATTATAGAATAGCGGCGGGTAATAAATAGTGATTGCCCGAAAAACCAGCTTCAAGTTAAATATAGCGCACAATAATTAGCAATGCCATTTATGGCGTTGAAAAAAAATAAAATTCAATTGGCTTTAGCCAAAAACAAATTGATAATGTCATTTATAAAAGTTTATGTTCATTACGTCTGGTCAACCAAAAACAGGGTTCCTCTTTTGGTTGACAATATAAGGTTTGAAATATTTAAACATATCAGGGAAAATGCACGAAATAAAAACATTTTCATTGATTTCTTAAATGGATATAAGGATCATGCTCATTGCCTTATTTCGTTGAATGATGATTTAAGTATCGGTAAAATAGCACAACTAATAAAAGGTGAATCCTCTCATTGGATAAATAAAAATAAACTAACAAAGGAAAAAATTTGAATGGCAGGATGAATATTTAGCGGTAGGAGTGGGCGATGATAAAATTGAAATTGTAAGAAAATATATTGACAAGCAGGAGGAACATCATAAAAAATTTACATTTCAACAGGAATATGATAAATTCATAGAAAGATATGGATTCAATATTGTTAAACATTGATTGTTTTGGCTAAAGCCTTTTTAAATTGTATTTTTTATATTCGACATAAATGTCGTGCCTAATGATTTATTGAATAAAAATAATGCTTTGCATAACATGTATTAAAAAAAATGAGGTTACCCATTATAATTAGCGACGCCATTTATGGCGTTGAAAAAAAACAAAATCGCTAAGGCTTTAGCCAAAACTGAATGAAAGAATAGTTGAAAATAGAAAACATCATGAATATCATAATCATAGCACAAAACAAAACATTCCGCGAAAGCCTGAAAACTACCCTTGAACAGATTCCGGATTTCGAGGTGGTTTTTGCTACCGACAATTTTTACAGCATTGAAAATCCTGGCCAATATAAGATTCAACTGATATTGATAGATTTTTCTATTGGAAAAGAAATGTGCGTAAACATATTAACCGAAGCCCTTTGCCGCTGGCAATTAATCAGATTTTTATTTATGATAAATTATAAAGAAGAAATTCCTCCCAATTGTAATGGGTTGGCAGATGTAATTAAAAAAAATGCAGGTAAACAAGAGTTCGAAAATAAAATAAGAGAATTGATAAATGATGAAAAGGTTGTTGGTTAGGTGTTTGTGGTTAGTGGTTAGTGGTTTGTAGTTTGTTGTTATGGGAACGATAAAGAGATTTGAAGAATTGGAAATTTGGCAAATGGCTCGTAAACTTAGTGTTCTTCTACATTTCACCCCTCAGGATATTTTATTTGCAACGGGTTAAACCTTAGTAGAAATAATAACAGCTACGACCCTGACCTTATTACCTTATTTCAGTGGTAATAAGGTAATAAGGTTGAATTACTTATGAATAATTTTTCTACTAAGGTTAAAAAAGGAAGAGGAAATAAGGTTTTGTACAACAATGATAAAACAAGGAATAAATAATTTCAAAAACCGGCAGCCTCATAGCCTACCTAAACAAATCAGATTACAAAGGCGAAAAATTCCGCAACCGAACCAACAACTAACCACAAACAACTAACCACAAACAACCAACCACCAACAACCAACAACCAACAACAAACCACCAACTAAAATATTTAAACAAAAAATAACCAAAACTATGAAAACAAAATTACTTAAAAGCCTCCTGTTACTCTTGGTATTAGCCATTAGCTTTCAGTTGCAGGCACAAACACAATCGCCTAAAAAAGCACTCAGCTTTAATGGGAGCACTCAGTATGTTTCCGGTGCAACAGGAATAAGTACAAGCCTTACGGCAATAACCATCGAAGCATGGGTGTATCACAATACCCTGCCTGCGAATGTCGTTCAGCGATACGTAACCATTAACCCTGAAGTGGCAGTATTGCGCTACGACGGAAGTGGGGGTGTAAACAAACTGCATTTCTATATTAAAAAAACAAATGGAACACTGTATGCTTTGCAGGCTGACAATGTGCTGACAACAGGAACCTGGATGCATGTTGCCGGCACTTACGACGGCACAACCATGCGACTTTTCCTGAACGGTGTAATGATAAAAAGTGCTACACCTGGCGGGGGATTGTATGCCCCATCGGGTAGTTTTTCATTTAGCGCCAGCGGTTCGGAAGCTTTCAACGGAAAAATGGATGAAGTAAGTGTATGGAATTCTGCTCGTACTATTACCGATATACGCGAAGATATGTACCGCACTGCACCAACAGCCAATGCAAACCTTATAAATTACTGGCAGTTTAACAATGGAAGCGGCACTTTACTGACCGACCTGAAAGGCACAGCCACCGGCACTCTACAGAATAGCCCCACCTGGGTTGCTTCCACCATTCCTTTTGCAGCAGGTGCTGTAAATACCCAGATTGTAACCGCTACCGGAACAAAAACCTTTACCGGAACAGGTTTGACGATGAATTTCACTGCCAAAAGTGGCACCGATACCATAGTAGCAAGCCGTATTGATACCTTAGCAAATGTAAGCCCTACAGGAGTTACCACCGCTTTCAATTCGCAATATTGGGTAATAAACCGTTTTGGAACAGGTACTTTTACTACAAACGCTACATTCACAGTTAGCGAGGATATTACAAGCGGACAAGCAGCACACCCCTCGCTTATACAGCTTTATAAAAGGAGCGGTAATGGCGATGGCACCTGGTCGCTTGTTGCAACGGCTGCCAGTGCAGATGCTGTAAATAATACAGCTACATTTAATGGATTAACAAGTTTCGACGGGCAATATATGGTTTGTTTCAGCTCT
>CAYYQJ010000082.1:0-8933 GCA_964473775.1 uncultured Bacteroidales bacterium
GATAGCTTCAGGTGACTGGAGTTCAGACGTGTGCTCTTCCGATCTCCAAATTTATTTGAATTTTCAGGCGACTTTTTTATATATTTGTTCTCTCAAATGAAATCTCAAAAAATTGTTGTTATGAAATCATACTTACAAAGAATTCTGTTGGCAGTTATTTTTTTAACTGTTGTTACGATTGCTGCTAATGCGCAAACTTATATAAGCGGAATTATTAGTGCAAATGCTACCTGGACAGTTGTGAATAGTCCTTATATTATTACCGATACAACTGTTGTAATTCCGGGTATTACATTAACTATCCAACCAGGTGTAGTTGTTAAATTTGCTGACGCAGCATTATTAGAGATAAGGCAGGCTAATATCTATGCACAGGGAACCTCAGTAGATTCTATTTATTTTACCAGTAATTCTGCTACTCCTCATCCCGGAATCTGGTCAAGTATTTATTTGAATCAAAGCATAGCAGGTGAGTTTAATTTTTGCAGTTTTAAATATGCACATGTAGCAATTACAGATCAAGGATTTGGCACTATTGATTCATTAAAAATAAAAAATTCATTTTTCAATCAAAATAATGGAGGGGTAGGTGCCGTTAAGGCTTATATTGATTCTTGCAGTTTTATTAATAATACGGGTTGTGGTTCTGGTTCTGGTGGATATATAAAAAATTCTACCTTCTCTTATAATGAGTCCGGTATCAGTGGATATGATATGCTTCTAATTAAAAATTGCACCATTAACTATAATCAAACGGGAATCTATGATGGAACATTAACAGTTGTAAAAAATTGTAACATTCTTTCAAATACTGTCGAAGGTATTTTATTAGGTAATGGTTCAGATACTGTAATAGGCAATTATATAGCTTATAACGGAAATGGAATAACTGATTATATAGGTGTAAATGTCATTACCCAAAACATTATTGAACTAAATACAGTTGGAATAATGATTAATACAGGTTGCGATACAGCATATTGTAATAAAATCTGCAATAACACTTCTTATGACATTTACTTTAATCAAACTCATAACAATGGTTATTATCTCTTGCATAACGATTGGTGTACTAATGACTCTGCTACCATTGAATCACATATTTATGATGGATACGACAATCTTAATTTAGCTTTTGTCAATTTTATTCCTTTCGATACTGCTCAATGTTATTTATCCGGTTGCAATTTACAAGTTACTGCCACAACAACTCTCGCTACCTGCGGTTCTTGCCCTAATGGCACAGCTACAGCACATGTGGCAAATGGAACAGCTCCTTATACTTTTACCTGGTACACCACACCTTTACAAAACACTCAAACGGCTACGGGATTAGCCCCCGGAACTTATACTGTTTGTGTTTCAGATGCCCATGGATGTGCCAGTTGTAATGACAATATAATTATAGATTCTATCAATTGCTCAGGTTTTTCTGTCTCAACTCAGGTTACAAATGCAAGTTGTAGTTCCTGCAATGATGGTAGTGCCTGGGCAACTCCGGTAGGAGGCGCAGCACCCTATAACTATATCTGGTACACCTCTCCTATTCAGTATATACAAACGGCTTACAACCTACTACCCGGATTATATTATGTTTGCGTTACCGACCAACATGGATGCCAACTCTGCGATTCTGCTCTGATTTCAATAGGCAATTGTTCAGCAAACTTCAATCTCTATGCCGATACCAATTCGTTGCATCAATATTATGCGGTCAATCTGGCTGCGGGAGTGGCCCCACTCTCTTTTTTATGGCAATGGGGTGATGGACCTTCCGATACTGCAGCTTATCCAACTCATACTTACGCAGTAGCTGGTCACTATTCTATATGCTTAGATGTCACAGATGCAACGGGCTGTACCAATCATTTTTGCAATTCGTATTATCTGCAAAAATCAACAGAAGCAATGGTTTATGTTAATGTAATACACCAATACGAAGTAGGCACACAGGAGTATTCAGGAAATAATAATTTGGATATTTATCCCAATCCGGCCAACAATACTCTTAATGTGATCGGAATAACAGGCAATGCCAAAGCAGAAATTTATGATATCAGCAGCAAACTACTTTTAACAAAAACCCTAAATACTAAACAAATTGACATCAGTGCGCTTGCCAAAGGATTGTATTTTATCAAACTCACCCATGCAGAAGGAAGTGTGGTGAGGAAGTTTGTGAAAGAATGATTTTGAATGGTGCAATGATCTAATTGCAGGAGATAAAAATCATTCTTAATGGTCATTATTAACGATTAATGGGTAGTTGCTTATGGCTTTTGGCTTAATTATATAATTGTATAATTACATCATTGCATAATTAAAATAAAATCTACCTCAATAAAAAACTTGAGCAAGTTCAACCCAAGGCTTGTGTTGAGAACAGACAGCAGTCATCTGCACGATATAAGGATGTTGTAATTTTGCACTCATCAAAACAGTGTAAATTTAATCACCCTAAAATCGGTTCATGTTATGTCATATTCAATAAGTGAAATTAGTTGTCCTCAAAATCATCGTTGCCCTATAATCAATGTTTGTCCTGCAAAAGCCATCATTCAGGATGGATATGGATTGCCTGTGATAGACCAATCCAAATGTACCGAATGCGGAAAGTGTGCTAAATATTGTCCAACTGGCGCTGTAAAAAAATAAGTTCATGGACACTACATTAATTATAATAGGTTCGGCTGTTGCCTTGTTTGCCTTTTATCTATACTACAAGATTCTAAAAATCAAGAATGCCAGTAATGTTGCTGACACAGACAAACTAAAAATATTGACCGACCAAAACTTTCAAACCCAAATAAAAACAGGGCTTACCCTTGTAGATTTCTGGGCCGAATGGTGTATGCCATGTAAAATGATGGCTCCAATAATAAATAGCGTTGCAGAAGAAGTGGATGGGAAAGCAAATGTTGGAAAAATAAACATTGAACAATTTCAGTCGGTAGCTGCAAAATACAATGTCAGAAGCATACCTACACTCATATTGTTTAAAAACGGCAAAGAGTTTAAACGTTATGTGGGCGTAAAAAACAAAGAATTTCTAATCAATCAAATAAATCAATACATCTAACAATAAAAAATAAAAATCATGAAAAAGAACATGGGAATCATCGACAGAGTAATCAGGATACTGATTGCAGTTGTAGTAACAATTTTATACTTTAGTGGAATCATTTCAGGCACATTGGCCATAATATTGCTGGTGTTATCAGGAATATTTTTGCTTACAAGTATTATCGCATTTTGTCCGCTCTATTTACCTTTTGGCATAAAAACATTTAAATCGAAATGATGAACGAGACCTGCAAAACAGAAAAGAAACCGAAAACATTTAAAGAAAGGTTACGCTCTGCAAGTTTTTGGGCAACAACCACAGCGCTTATTATTGGAGGCGCACTTGGTTACATGTATTACCATTATGAAGGATGCACTTCGGGAAGTTGTGGCATATCAAGCAGCCCTGTTTTAAGCACCTTGTTTGGAGCAGCCATGGGATATTTTATTGTAAATCGTCCTTGCAGGTCTTGTTAATATATTTACCTTTACATAAAAAATAATAATGGAAATAAAAGAGATTAACATCCGCTACAGTGAACTGGCACAATCTGAATGCTGTTTATCGTGTGGTGGTGCCATAGACTATGCTTTGCCAAAAGAAGGCGAAGTATGTGTTGATTTGGGAAGCGGTCGGGGAACAGATGTGCTGCGTATGGCAGAATCGGTAGGTAGTGAAGGATTTGTTTATGGAATTGATATTTCGGATGGCATGCTGGCAAAGGCTCGTCAGAATGCTGAAAAGCTTAAAGTAAACAATGTTCGTTTTATTAAAAGTGAACTTGAAAAAATAGATTTGCCTCACAAAGTTGCCGATCTGATCATATCCAATTGTACCCTGAATCATGCTTCCGACAAACAAGCTGTATGGAATGAAATCTACCGTATTCTCAAAAGCGGAGGACGTTTTGTTATCAGTGATATTTATGCTACGAAAGAGATTGCAGAAGAATATAAAAACGATGCTGTTGCCGTTTCAGAATGTTGGGCAGGTGCAGTAACACGCGATGAATATATGCAGCACCTCGATAAAGCCGGATTTACCTCCGTTGAAATTCTTGAAGAATCAGCTCCCTATGCCAAAGGCAATGCAGAAGTGGTAAGTTTTACCATTGCAGGCAAAAAGGCAGGATGTGCTTGTTGCAGTTGAAACAGAAATTCTATTCAGAAAGTTAGAAGTTTGGAATTTGGAGTTTTAATCCAATATCAAAAATTATCAAAACGAAATAAAATTCAAATAATTAAAAAATACAAACATGAAAACATTAGTAAAGAAAAAAACTGAAAAAGTTAATGAAAAAAAAGTTGCACAATGCTGTGCAAAAACTTCGAAAACCATAGTGGGTTGTCACGATTAATAATCCAGAAATAGGATTAAAGGCCTTGTTAAATAATCCTTATAATTGCTGACCACCATGAACTATTCGAAACACAATATCTTTTCTAAAATTACCGGTTCAGAAAATTACTTTATTGTAAATCTGTTGAGTGGTAATGCCGATATTCTTTATCCAAAGGAAGCCGGACAGCTTCAGGATTATATTGATGGAAAAGAACTTGCGCAGGATTTCTTTGACACTTTGGTGAGCAAAGGATATATAGTGGATGAGCAAAAAGAAACAGCACTTTATCGCAGCAAATATCTTGATTTTATTGATACCCGAGATAAGGAAGAATTGCAATTGTTTTTTGTCCCAAACTATAGTTGCAACTTTGCCTGTTCTTATTGTTATCAGGATGAATATACTCCCGACCAGGACAATCTAAGTCATACAATTATAGATGCTTTTTTCGATTATATCAATACGGAATTTGCTGGTCGCAGGAAATATCTTACCGTTTTTGGAGGCGAGCCATTATTGCCTTCTCCAAAACAAAAAGAAATGATCGGCTATTTGCTGGATAAGGCAAATCAGGCCAAACTGGAGGTGTGTTTTGTAACCAACGGCTTTACTCTGAATGATTATACAGAGATTTTAAAAAATGCCCGCATCCGTGAAATACAGATTACACTGGATGGATTGAAAGACACACACAACAAACGCCGTTTTCTGAAAGGTGGTGGAGGAACCTTTGACAAAATTGTAAAGGGAATTGATAGTTGTTTAGAAAATAAAATACCTGTTAATCTGCGCATGGTGGTGGATAAAGAAAATATTAACGACTTACCTTTGCTGGCTGAATACGCTATTACTAAAGGCTGGACCAAAAACATTTTGTTTAAAACCCAATTGGGAAGAAACTACGAATTGCATCATTGCCAATCGACTTCCGAAAAACTGTTTAGCCGTATATCGCTTTATGAAAGTATTTTTGAACTAACAAAACAGCATCCGCATATTCAGGAATTCTACAAACCGGCCTATTCTGTTGCTAAGTTTCTTTCGGAAAACGAAAGCCTTCCCGACCCTTTGTTTGATGCCTGCCCTGCCTGCAAAACCGAATGGGCATTTGATTACACAGGGAATATTTATTCATGTACAGCCACAGTTGGCAAAAGCGGCGAATCATTGGGCAGCTTTTATCCTGAAATATCCCGCAAAGATGACATGATTCAAAAATGGGAAAGCCGCGATGTGATAGCTATTGAAGAGTGCAATGCATGTAATATGCAACTGGCTTGTGGAGGCGGATGCGGCTCAGTTGCTAAAAACAGAACGGGAAATATATGTTCTACCGATTGTCGCCCTATAACCGAATTGCTGGCATTGGGATTTAGTGCTTACTTCGAATAGCACCCTCATCCTACCCTCCTTTAATAAAAAACATCCTTTTATCCCTCCGAATCACTCAAAAAAGAAAATCTCAAAAAAATGAAAGAAATAAATGCATCAGAATTCCAGAAAGAAGTACTGGAAGGCGGAAAAGTGGTACTTGATTTTTATTCTACCGAATGTCCTCCCTGCGAGGCAGTAGCTCCCAAATATGAAGGGCTGAATACCCTTTATGGAAATGACATCAAATTTCTAAAAATATTTCGTCAACAAAACAAAAAATTGGCAGAGAAATTAGGCGTCCGCTCCTCTCCTACTTTATTGTTTTTTGATAATGGAATTCAATCAGATTCTATGCTCAATGGGGGTATCAAACGAAGCGACATCATCAACGAATTGGACAAGATGCTTCCCGCAGAAAAGGTTCTTGAAATAAAGTCAAATCTAAAACCAACTGTTACTGAATTTGATGTAATTATTCTGGGTGCCGGTCCCGGTGGGCTAACTGCAGGTTTGTATCTTTGTCAGTCAAAAGTGAATACGGTACTTATTGACATTGCACTTCCAGGGGGACAGGTTTCAACCACTCACGAAGTTTCTAATTATCCCGGATTTATTGATCCTCAGCCTGGCTACATGCTTTCGCACAATATGTCGGAACAAACAAAACTCTGCGGAACGGTTTATAAAGTAGCTGTAGATGTCAGCAAAATAGACCTCATTAAAAAAGAAGTGGTGATTGACGAATTTGAAACCATTAAGGCGAAAAAAATCATCATTGCCACTGGTACTTCTCCTAATTTGATGGGCGTTTCAGGCGAAAGAGAACTGAAAGGAAAAGGCATTTCTTTTTGTGCCACCTGCGATGCAAAATATTATGGCGACAAAGAAGTGGTTGTAATCGGCGGAGGAAATTCTGCCGTAGAAGAAGCCGACTTTATCAGCAAGTTTGCAAAGAAAATAACCATGGTTCATCAGTTTGATGCATTCACGGCCAACAAACAGGCTGTTGACAAATTAATGGCCAACCCAACAATAACCACCTTATTTGAACACGAACCCAGGTCTTTTGAACGTCAGGGAAACAAGATGGTGACAGAAGTAGAAAATCTGAAAACAAAAACCAAAACAAAACTTGTCAGCGACGGAGTTTTTATTTTTATAGGGATGAAACCCAACATAGATTTGTTCAGAGATAAATTAAAACTCGACCAATGGGGATACATAATTACTGACGAGGACATGCACACCAGCCTGCCTGATGTTTTTGCTGTAGGCGATGTAATCAGTAAAAAATACAGACAAATTACCACAGCTGTAGCCGATGGAACCATTGCTGCTATAGCTATTGCCAAAGAACTCGATTAATAAAAAACCTTTTGCAGCATGAATAATAATCAAATTTATATCGAACAAGAAAGCCCTTTCAATGTAAAAACCACTATTGAAAAACTATTAGAGTCTGCAAAGAAAAATGAATGGCAAAATACTGCTATTTACAATCTTAAACAACCCACTTCAGAAGAGGGAAATGAAATTAAGCCTTTACAGGTGATAGAGATTTGCAAAAATGATTATTCAGGTTATATGCTGGAGAAAAATCATGAGAAATTCCTCTCACTTATAATGATGCATGCCGAATATCCGTTTATGAAAAAGAAGATGGCAAGACTTATATTTCTCTCCTAAACATGGCTGCCATGGTTACCGGATTACCTCCTTCTGAAAATAAAATAATCAGAGATGCTTCTCAAGGAACTTTTGAAATAGTCAAGTCGGTCATAGGAGAGTTTTAATAACTATCATAAATAACAGTTAACCAAATGAAAAAGGTATTGATTCTGGGCGGAGGTTTTGCTGGGATACAGACGGCTATTGAGTTGCAGAAAAAAAACAAATTTGAAGTTACATTAATTTCCAACCGGGATTATCTTTATATTTTCCCGATATCCATTTGGATTCCTGTTCATAAAACTGAATTCAATGATATAAAAGTTGCTTTAGCAGATATCCAAAAAGAACACAATTTCAATGTAATTATTGATTCGGTAAAAGAAATTCATGCCTCTGAAAATAAAGTGGTTTGTGAACATCAAACTTTGATGTATGATTATCTGGTAATCGCTATAGGAGCTGAAAAGATGCAGCATAAAGGAATTGCCAATACTTTGTCAATATGCGGCAAACCTGAAATGAGCCTTGCTATCAGAGAAAAAATTGACCATTTAGTGGAAAAGGGAAGTGGAAACATAGCCATTGGCTTTGGAGGAAATCCAAAAGACAAATCAGCCGTTCGCGGCGGACCTGCTTTTGAGTTGATGTTTAATATTCACAACTATTTGAAAAAGAAAAAACTCAGAGATAGTTTTGAGCTTACTTTTTTTGCACCTATGGATGAACCCGGTGCCCGAATGGGAAAGGCATCCTTAGCCATGCTGGATAAAATGTTTACCAAATACAATATCGGAAAACGTTTCGGCAAAAAGATAAAGGAATTTGTTGAGGATGGTGTAATATTCGAAGACGATTCGAAATTAGAATCGGATATGACCATGTTTATTCCCGCCGGAAATGGACACAGTGTATTGAACAGTTCAGACTTTCCATTGAATGATGCCGGTTTTATTAAAATTTATGATAATTGTCAGGTAAAAGGGTCGATGAATGTTTTTGCTATTGGAGATATTGCCGCGATTGAAGGACCTGAATGGATAGCAAAACAAGGACATATTGCCGAACTTATGGGGCGAAATGCAGCATTTAATATCTTCGAAATGGAAATGGGAAGTATTAGAAGAAAAGGCTACCAACAGCATTTGAATATTTTATGCGTAATGGATACAGGCAAGGGTGCAGCATTTGTTTTCCGTGACGGAATAAGAGCTTTTATGATTCCTATGCCTGTTGTGGGACATTGGATGAAAAAAGGCTGGGGAACTTATTCTAAATTAACCAAGACAGGTAAATTTCCGAGATTACCGGGGATGTAACAAGAACACCATTATTGCAAATAAATTGCCTGATTTTCGCATCTGAAATATTACTAAACACTTCTGAAATGACCATACAAAATAAAAACCACTGGTATGATGGTTGGTTCTACGATACCTAGATCGGAAGAGCACACGTCTGAACTCCAGTCACCTGAAGCTATCT
>CAYYQJ010000083.1:0-3559 GCA_964473775.1 uncultured Bacteroidales bacterium
AGGAAATTATTGCGCTTACAGCCGGTAAGAAAATTCACGGAACCGGAGCTATCCCTGGTGGTATCAACAAAAACCTCAGTATAGCTGAACGCGATTCTTTATTGAAAGGTGCTGATCCTTTGAACATAGATAAAATGATTGAATGGGCTGATGGCGCATTACAATTCTTTAAAGGATATTATCTAAAAAACCGCGATTTCGTTGACGGTTTCGCTCATTTCCCATCCAACCATCTCAGTATAGTAAGAAAAGATGGTGCTTTGGATTTGTATCATGGCGTTCTGCGTGCAGTAGATGCTGATGGTAAAAAGATTCTGAACGATGTGGATTATCAGGATTATTACAACTATATTGAAGAAGAAGTTAAGAGTTGGAGTTATATGAAATTCCCTTACCTGACTTCTATCGGAAAAGAAAATGGCTGGTACAGAGTAGGACCGTTGGCCCGTTTGAATACCTGCGATTTCATTCCAACTCCAATGGCTCAGAAAGAGTTTGAAGCATACAAAGCTCATACCAATGGCAAACCAAACAACTATTGTTTGCATACTCATTGGGCACGATTGATTGAATTGTTGCACTCTGCCGAAGTAATAAAAGAATTATTGCTTGATCCGGATTTGCAGAAAGATGATTTAGTGGTTAAAGGCGTTAAAGGTAACGAAGGTGTTGGTTTGATTGAAGCTCCACGCGGAACCTTGTTCCATCACTACAGAATCAACAAAGATGATCAGATTGAAATGGCTAACCTCATTGTTTCTACTACAAACAACAACGAACCTATGAATCGTTCGGTGAATTTTGTAGCTAAAAACATGATGAATGGTCATGCTGAGATTACAGAGCCAATGAAAAATGCTGTTGAAATAGCCATCCGTGCTTACGACCCATGTTTAAGCTGTGCAACACATGCTTTGGGCAAAATGCCTTTGGATATTAAAATGTATGACGTAAACGGTAACGAAGTAGATCATTACAGATCATAAGAAGTGCCTTAAGTACTTAAAGTTTGAAGTGCCTAAAGTGATATTAAAAAATCGCTTTAGGCACTTTAATTTTTCTTTGTGTAACTTTGAGGCTCTTTGTGTAACTTTGTGTATTACTATTCCACAAAGACACACTAAGTTTTCACAAAGGAACACAAAGAATAAGTCATGAATCTTAAACCAAATTACTTGAAATCATGCTCAACTTAATCAACTTAATAAACTCAATCAACCTAATCAACTCATGAAAAAGAAACTTTTAATTTACGGTTACGGCAATCCCGGCCGTCAGGATGATGGCATAGGTGCCCGTTTTATTGAAATGGCTGATGAATGGATAGCAAAAGAGAATCTTACAGATATTTCAACCGATTGCAACTATCAATTAAATATTGAAGATTCGGCTGTTGTGGCTGATTATGATACGGTGATTTTTGTTGATGCCTCTGTGGTGGAAGATGTACAAGATTATAAACTGGAAACCATTCAGGCAAACAATGCTACCATTGAGTTTACCATGCATGCAGTTTCTGCTTCTTATGTGATGGATTTGTGTCAAAAGATTTATGGGAAAACCCCTACGGCTTATGTGCTACATGTAAAGGCCTACGAATTTGATTTCAAGGAAGAGTTGACTCCCAAAGCCGAGGAAAACCTGAAAGCAGCTTTTCAATTTCTTAAAAAGTTTATTTCAGATATGATGAACTAAAAAAAAAGACTCCGGAATTTCCGGAGTCTTTTTTTACCCATAAAAGTTTGAAATCAATAGTCATTAATCAGTTGAAAGTCGAAGCGGTAGTATTGGGTTTTATCCTGGTATAATTGTGGATCATCTAACTTAAGCTCCTTCAATTTGTTTTCAACATATTCTTTAAATTCAGGTGTACTACCGTTGATGTTTTTAATGATTATCTTTCCGTCGTTTTCAACTGTAAAAGCTATAACCACAAACCCTGTCTGATTATTTTCTTTAGCAAATTCAGGGTAAGGTACATTTTTTGTCATAAATTGTTTCAGAGAATTGGTTCCTTTTGGGTCGTGAACAGAACCAAAGATTAACCCTGTGGCAAAAATCATTAATACAACTGCTGTAAATGATTTTAAAAAGATTGCTGTTTTCATAGTTTTAAATTTTTTGATAATTTCTATTTAATTTTATTAGTCTGATAATTAAATTTTAGCATGTTTTAAAAATAAACCTGGCATACATTTCTTTTGTTTCCCCAAGGGGTACATTCATGCTGCTTAGTTTTGTTTGAATATAACTTATAAGTAAACCATTGCTGCCATTGATGGCCTCAATTTTAATATTACCATCAGGGGTAATTTGATACTGAACGAGTACAAAACCATCCAGTTTTTCTGATTTTGCGAACTCAGGATACTCAACTACTTTTTTAAAGTACTTTTCAATCTGAGATGATTTGTTTAATGCCGAAGCATTATTAATTGGCGCCGAAAATGATTGAGCCATAAAAAAAATCATTATGGCAATCGCTGAAATAATAACTTTATTTGTTTTCATGATTTGTGTGTTTTTTAATTTTGATACAAAAGTGCACCTAATCCTTAACCTCATCAAATCAAATATATGACACGGGGAACCTGGGCTGTGAAACCCCATCTTTCCTATGCAAACCGTTTATCGACCAAAAGCAGTATTTTACCGATAAAAACTAAGACTTCATGGAATCATGCTTATTCAATCCCCTGAAAAATAAGCATAAAAAAAAGCCCGTCTGCATCGGCAAACGGGCTTTTATAAATACGAGAAAGAATAATGGTTATTCTACAATCAGTTTTTGAGTGAAGATGTTTTTATCAGTATTTACTTTCACAATGTAAATACCTTTATTAAGATTTCTGATATCAACCACCTGACTTGCTTTTGTTAAATTGCTTGAAGTAACCAATTTTCCGGCAATATCAAAAATTTCAAGTGTTCCGTTTCCATTGGTTAGTGCCATAATATAATCACTTGATGGATTAGGATAAATACTGATTTTATTACCGGATAATTCTTCAACCCCAATAATGCTCGACATATCAACCTTGGCAACCTGAGTTACTAAATGTGAAGCATCATCCTGAATAAAAGCCACAAATTGGCAATTGTCTTTAACATATCCCGTTGTGGTGAAATTGAAATTAAATGTCTGAGGATTTTGAGTTCCAAAATTGATTGTAGTTCCACTTCCACTTGGATACATACCACGGCAAACATAATCAATTTCTGTTTGTCCATACCATGAAACAGCAATATTTGATTCTGTAAGAGCTGTGTATAACTTTACTGGCGAAAATGCATCAAATGTTTGTTCGGCTGTAACTGTCGCAGTATATGCATCAGTGCCTGTCATAACAATATTTATATCAAGATTATGAAATGATGGCTGAGTAATACGTTGGTTATAAAATCCCAGATAAACAGAATATTGGTTGGTAGTAGAAGTAACGCCCTCTATTTTCAATTGTCCGTCGGCGATAATGGTAGGGAAACCACTTATTCCGTAATAATCCAATCGGGTTGCTGTAGTAGCACTTCCATAAACATCGGCAAAACTACCCAGATC